>JACCYP010000164.1 GCA_013696425.1 Thermoleophilaceae bacterium | reverse complement strand
CGGGAACCGCCTGGAAGCGCGCGCCCGGCAGCGCCGCCTTGATCCGCTCGGCGAGCTTGCGCGAGGCCGCCGAGCCCGCAGGGCGCGGCCCGAGGCGCACCTGCATCCGCAGCGTGCGGAAGGCGCGCTCGGAGTCGAACGCATCCGGAGCCCTGGCAGCGGCGGGCGTCGCGGCGCGCGGCGCCGGCTTCGAGGACTCCTCGCCACCGCCCGCGAGATCCTCGAGCTTGCCCGTCGCGGCGAGGGCGATCACGGCGCCCCCAAGGACGACCTGGATCAGCAGCACGACCACTAGCGCGGTGACCTTCACCAGCATGATTGTGGCCGGTTAGGCTCCAAAGCAATGGCAATCAAGCACAAGGACAGGCTCTCTCCGGTAGATACGTCGTTCCTCGCACAGGAACACGAGTCCTCGCACATGCATGTGGGGGCGCTGATCGTCTTCGAGGGGCCGCCGCCCTCCTACACGGACGTGGTCGAGCACGTGAACTCGCGGCTGCACCTCGTGCCGCGCTACCGCCAGAAGCTCTGCACCCCCCGGTTCGAGATGGGCCGGCCGCTGTGGATCGACGATCCGCGCTTCAACATCGAGTACCACCTGCGCCACACGGCGCTGCCCGCGCCCGGCTCGCTCGAGCAGCTGCGCCAGCTGGCCGGGCGGATCCACTCCCAGCGCCTCGACCGCTCGAAGCCGCTGTGGGAGATGTGGCTCGTGCAGGGCCTCGAGGACAACCGCTTCGCGATCGTCTCGAAGACCCATCACGCGCTCGTGGACGGCGTCTCCGGCGTCGACATCGCCACCGTGCTCTTCGACATGAGCCCGGTGCCCACCCAGATCGACCCGCCCGAGGAGCCGTGGTCGCCCTCGCCCGAGCCCTCCGACGCGGAGATCGTGGCCGAGGGCGTGAAGGGCCTCGTTCGCACCCCCTTCGACCTCGCCACCCGCGCCGCGAAGGCGCTCCAGCATCCGGGCAAGTCGTTCGAGGAGGTGCGCGAGGCCGCCGAGGGCATCGGCGAGATCGCCTGGGCGGAGCTCAATCCCGCGCCCGACGTCCCGCTGAACGTGCCGATCGGCCCGCACCGGCGCCTGCGCTGGGTTCACGGCGAACTCTCCGAGTACAAGGAGATCAAGTCCGCTCTCGGCGGCACCGTGAACGACGTCGTGCTCACGGTGGTGGCCGGAGCGCTCGGGCGCTGGCTGCGCACGCGCGGCGTGCGCACCGAAGGCCTCGAGCTGCGCGCGCTCGTGCCCGTCTCGATCCGCGCCGAGGACGAGCACGGCCAGCTCGGCAACCGGATCGCCGCCGTGCGCGGTCCGCTGCCCGTGTACGCGAATGACCCCCGCGAGCGGCTCGCGATCGTGCGCGCGGCGATGGAGGATGTGAAGTCGTCCAAGCAGGCGCTCGGAGCCGAGGCGATCGCGGCGCTCCAGGACTTCGCGCCCCCCACACTGCTCGCGCAGGCCTCGCGCGTGAACTTCTCGACGCGCCTGTTCAACCTGATCGTGACCAACGTGCCGGGGCCCCAGTTCCCGCTCTACATGCTCGGGCGCGAGCTACAGCAGATCGTGCCGATCGCGTTCCTGCCCGAGAACCACGCGCTCGCCATCGCGATCATGTCCTACAACGGCAACCTCGACTTCGGGCTGCTCGCCGACTACGACGCGATGCCCGATCTCGACGAGTTCGCCTCCTACATCGAGGACGCGGTGACCGAGCTGCTCGAGGTCGCAAAGCCCACCGAGCGCCCGTCGGCGAAGAAGCAGTCCCCCGCCGCAGCCACTAACGGCCGCGGCGCGGGAACTTCTTCGCGCTCCTGACCCGCAGCGTCGCGTCCGGCCGAAGCGCCGGCGCCTCGCGGTTGCCGGCCCGGTCGACCGCGACGCTCACGTAGGTGTAGGTCCCGGGCCGGCGCAGCCTGCGGATGAGTGAGCCGCGCGGCGCCCGCCCGCTGCCGACGCGGCGGTAGGGACCCTTGCCGCGGCGCTCGTACAACTCAACCGAGGCCATCCCCGAGGGCACCAGGGCCGGTGCGCCCTGGGGATCCGATGCCGCCCATGCGATCCGTACGCGCTGCACCTTCGTGCGTCCGCGGCGGTCGCGCTTGAGGCGCAGCGAGCGCCGGGCGCGTGCCCTTGACACCGGCAGCACGCGGTCGGCCCTGCGCGCGGAGTCGACGGCCGCTCCGGCGTCGAGGATCCCCCAGCCCACCTCGGGGCTCCAGGCGCCCCCCGCACGGCGCGCGCTCTGCTTGACGATGCGGATCTTTTCCGCGGCCGAGAGCGCCGGGTTCACCTCCGCGAGCAGCGCGGCGGTGGCGGTCACAAGCGGGGCCGCCATCGAGGTGCCCTGCAGGTAGGCGAAGCGGTTGTCACCGCCGCCGAGCGTCTTGCGGCAGAAGCACAGCTGGGCCTCGCGGGTGGTGACCGCCGAGGTGTAGGTGGACAGGAGGCCGGGCGGTCCGGCGCCGCTGCCGGAGAAGAAGCCGTAGGAGGCGAGCGAGACCTGCGGGCCGATGCCCGCGGCGGGGTTGGCGTCACCGGCGTCGACACCGGTAACCACCAGGCCGCGCCCGGCGCCGATGTCCTGGGCGTTGTTCGGCTGGAGTTGCGAGGCGGGTGCACCCTGGTCGGTGTCGGGCTCGTTGGACGCCGCCGCGACCAGCACCACGCCGCGCGCCACCGCGTAGTCGATCGCCTGGTCGAGCGCTGCGTTGGGCGGTCCGCCGCCGAAGCTCATGTTGATCGCGCCCGCGCCGTTGTCGGTGAGGAACTGAATGCCGCGGATCACGTCCTCGTCGCGCAGCAGCGGCGCCTTCACCACGCCGAGGCGGCAGCCCCACCCCGCGCCCGCTACCCCGCGGCCGTCGTCGGTGCCCGCACAGGCGAGCCCGCTCACGTGACTGCCGTGCCCGTCGGCGTCCGAGAGCGCACCCTCGGCCGTGCCGAACTCGACGGCGGGCCCGATCTTCCCCGCCAGCTCGGGATGCCCGCCCTCGATCCCCGAATCGATCACCCCGACCGTCGCCCCCGCCCCGGTGGTCACATCCCACGCGGCCGGGAACCCGCTGCGCGCGAGGAACCATTGCTCGGTGGTGCCGGGCGGCGTACCGGCGGCGGTCTCCGCGGTCGCGAGCGACGGGTCGTTCGGCACCCGGCGCAGGTCGCGCGCGTACTCGGGCACGACCGCCTCCACACGCGGGTCGCGCTTGAGCGCGGCGAGCTCGCGGGCTGACCCGTCCACGGTGGCGATGCCTAGCCGCGGCGCGCCCGGTCCAGCGCGCTCGGCGCCGGCCGTCGCAATCGCGGCGGACACCGAGGCGGAGCGTGACTCCATCACCGCGAGGTGGCGCCCCGTCGGCTCGGCCGCGCCGGCGGGGACGGCACAGAGAAGCAGGAGACCAGTTGTTGCGAGGCGGGCGTGCATTCGTCTCCTATTGAACCCCGCCGTTACCCCGCTGATGCGACAATGCGCCCATGTTCTGGCGCCGCGAACGCATCCTGCTCGACACCGTGCAGCGGAACGTCGAGGCTTTCGAAGCCCTGACCACGGTGCTCGAGCGAATGGTCAAGGAAATGGACGACATGCGCGACCAGCTCCGAGCCAACACCGAAGCGACGTGGCGGATGGTCGACCGCCTCGACGGCGGCGAGCCCGCCACCTAGGCCGAGCGGAGCGCCACCCGGGCCGCGTTGTGGCCGTTCATGCCATGCACGCCCGCGCCGGGCGGAGTGGCGGCCGAGCAGATGTACACGCCGGGAATCCCGGTCGCGTAGGGGTTGAACGTGACTCGCGGGCGGAAGGTCATCTGCAGTGGTGTGTTCGCGCCGTTGATGATGTCGCCGCCGACGAAGTTCGGGTTGTAGGAGGCGAACTCGCGCGGGGTGCGAACGGCCTGCCCCACGATCCGCTCGCGCAGCCCCGGCGCGAACCGCTCGATCTGGGCGATGATCGCCTCGGTGGCGTCGCCCTCGTAGCCGGCCGGCACGTGCGCGTAGGCATACACCGGGTGCACGTTGCCGGCCGAGCGGCTGGGATCGGCGAGGTACTGCTGGGCGAGGAGCACGAATGGGCTCGCCGGCATGCGTCCGCGG
>JACCYP010000163.1 GCA_013696425.1 Thermoleophilaceae bacterium | reverse complement strand
GGCGCCGCCGGCGCACGCCGTGGGTTGAGCCGACCGCGGAGGAGCTGCAGGCTTCCCGCGACGCGGCGAACGCCCCCAAGGAGGAGCTGCCGACCGCGATCAACTCCGGCGCCACCGTGAAGGAGGTCGCGGAGTCGCTCGGCCTCGGCACACCTGAGGTGATCAAGAAGCTGATGGAGCTCGGCGAGATGGCGACGCTCACCCAGACCCTCACCGACGAGTCGATCGAGCTGCTCGCGGGTGAGTTCGAGAAGAAGGTCGACCTCGTGCACGCGGCGGACGAGGTCGAGGAGGAGCCCGTCTTCGACGACGCCGAGGGCGATCTGGTCGAGCGTCCCCCCGTGATCACGATCATGGGTCACGTCGACCACGGCAAGACATCGCTGCTCGACGCGATCCGCGAGACCGAGGTCGTCGCCTCGGAGGCCGGTGGAATCACCCAGCACATCGGCGCCTACCAGGTGCACCACGACGGCAACACGCTCACCTTCCTCGACACACCGGGCCACCAGGCGTTCACCGCAATGCGCGCCCGCGGCGCGAAGGTCACCGACGTCGCGGTGATCGTGGTCGCGGCCGACGACGGCGTGATGCCCCAGACCCGCGAGGCGATCGACCACGCGAAGGCCGCCGAGGTTCCGATGATGGTGGCCGTCAACAAGATCGACAAGGAGGGCGCCGACGCCAACCGCGTACGCGGCGAGCTCGCCCAGATGGGCATCACGCCGGCCGACTGGGGCGGCGACACCGAGTTCGTCGACGTGTCCGCGAAGACCCGCGAGAACCTCCCCGACCTGCTCGAGAACCTGGTCACGATCTCCGAGCTGCTCGAGCTGAAGGCCAACCCGAGCGCGGATGCATCCGGCAGCGTGATCGAGTCGAAGCTCGACCCGGGCCGCGGCCCCGTCGTCTCCGTGCTCATTCAGCGCGGCACGCTCTCGGTAGGCGACGCCCTCGTCGCAGGCGCCCACTGGGGCCGCGTCCGCGCGATGAACGACTACCGCGGCGAGCGCGTCGAGAAGGCCGAGCCCGGCGAGCCGGTCGAGATCCTCGGCTTCGACGGCGTACCGGAGGCCGGCGAGCACGTGAAGGTCGTCGAGCACGAGCGCGTGGCCCGCGCCCAGGCCGCCGAGCGAGCCAACCGCCTGAAGACCGAGCAGCTCGCGCGCCGCCAGGGCGTGAAGATCTCCCTGGAGGACGTCTTCACCCGCGCTCAGATGGGCGAGGTCACGGCACTCAACCTGATCGTGAAAGCCGACGTCGCCGGCTCGCTCGAGGCGCTCGAGGACGAGATCGCGAAGCTGCCCCAGGAAGAGGTCGGCGTGAACGTGATTCACGACGGCGTGGGCGGCATCAACGAGTCCGACGTGATGCTGGCCTCCGCCTCCAACGCGATCATCATCGGCTTCAACGTCCGCCCCGTGGGCGACGCCCCGGCCGTGGCGCGCCACGAGGGCGTCGAGATCCGGTCCTACACCGTGATCTACAACGTGATCGGTGAGCTGCGCTCGGCGATGGAGGGCATGCTGAAGCCCGAGGACGTCGAGGAGGTGGTCGCGAACGTCGAGATCCGCGAGACCTTCAAGGCCTCCCGCGTCGGCATGATCGCCGGCTCCTACGTGACCAGCGGCACCGTGCGGCGCGGGGTCGCCGTGCGCCTGGTGCGCGACGGCACGATCGTCTACGACGGCCGGATCGGCTCACTGCGGCGGTTCAAGGAGGACGTGCGCGAGGTCCAGGAGGGCTTCGAGTGCGGCATCGTGCTCGAGAACTTCGCCGACATCAAGCAGGGCGACGAGCTCGAGGCATACGAGACCAAGCAGGTCGAGCGCGAGCTTTAGATCCTGAGCTCCACGCGCTCCGATTTCTTCGTCCTGCTGCGGGTCCATCTCCACTTCCCCGAAGCGGGCAGCCTGAAGACCAAGCGCAAGGATCTGCAGTCGGTGAAGGTGCGGCTGCGCAAGCGCTTCGGGGCGTCGGTGGCCGAGGTCGATCATCACGACCTGTGGCAGCGCGCCACGCTCAACGTGGCCCTCGCCGGCCAGGGCGCCGATGACGTCGAGCGCTTCCTGCATGCGGCGCTGCCTGACGGGGTGAGGGTGGAGCGCGCGAGTCTCTCTGCGGAGGAGGTCTTTCACTAAAGTGCCGACGGCGCGGATGAGAAGGGTCAACGAGGCTGTGAGAGAGGTTCTCTCGACCCACATCGCTGAGGATCTGAGTGACCCGCGCATCGGCTTCGTGACCGTGACCGGCGTAGACACCTCCCCCGACCTCCGCAATGCGCGCGTGTATCTCAGCGTGCTCGGTGGGGAGGAGGCCCGCGAAGCCACCCTCGAGGGCCTCGCGGCCGCGAGCGGCGTGCTCCAGGCGACGATCAACCGTGAGCTGCGCATGAAGCACACACCGACGCTCGAGTGGGTCTACGACGAGTCGATCGAGACCGGCATGCGCATCAACGAGCTGCTGAAGGACGAGCTCGGGGACGAGGAGTCGTGAGCGTCGGCACCGCCGTCGACCAGGTGATCGAGGAGCTCCGCGCCTCCGAGAAGCTCCTGCTCACCACGCACGAGAACCCGGACGGCGACGCGCTCGGCTCCCTGCTCGGCATGCACGACGTGCTCACCACGCTCGGCAAGGACGCGGTGATGTTCATGTCGGCCGACGAGTTTCCGCTGCCGCGCGAGTACCAGCACCTGCCGCTCGACGCCGTGATCCACGAGCCGCCGGCGGACCTGCACGACCGCACGCTCGTGTTCCTCGA
>JACCYP010000158.1 GCA_013696425.1 Thermoleophilaceae bacterium | reverse complement strand
CGCGAAGGTGGCGATCAGGCTGCTCGGCCGCGACGGCCACCGCGTCCGCGTCCGCGGCAGCCGCTTCGCGCTTCCCGCCGGGGGGAGCAGCTACCGGATCGAGCTCGCGATCACCGGCGAGGACGGCAAGCGCAAGACCAAGCGCCACACGGTGCTCGTCCTCTAACGGCCGCCCCCGCCCTCCGCGTCAGAGCCGCGTTGCTAGGGTCGAATGCGCCTTGGAAGCCGCCGCCGAGACCCTCCGAAAGACGCCCCTGCACGACCGCCACGAGGTGGTCGGCGCGCGCCTCGTGCCCTTCGCCGGTTGGGAGATGCCGGTGCAGTACGAGGGCATCAAGGACGAGCACCTGCGCGTGCGCTCTCAGGCCGGCCTCTTCGACGTCTCCCACATGGGCGAGGTCGAGACCAGCGGGCCGCAGGCGCAGGACTTCCTCCAGCACGTGCTCTCGAACGACGTCGAGAAGCTCGGAGAGGGCGGCTCGCAGTACTCGGTGCTCTGCAGGGAGGACGGCGGCGTGCTCGACGACCTCTTCACCTACCGCCTCGGCCCCGAGCGCTACCTGACGGTCACGAACGCCTCGAACCACGACAAGGACTTCGCCTGGCTCGCCAGGCAGGCCGAGGAGTACGACGTGGAGGTGAAGGACGTGGCCGCGGACTACGCGATGCTCGCCCTCCAGGGACCGGACGCCCGCGGGATCCTCGCGCGCCACATCGAGGGCGAGGCCCCGGCGCGGATGAAGACGACGACCGCCACGGTCGCCGGAGTCGAGTGCCTCGTGTGCGGCACCGGCTACACCGGCGAGGACGGCGTCGAGCTGATGGTGCCCCCGGACGGCGCCACGGCGGTCTGGGACGCCCTCACGGCCGACGGCGCGGCGCCCGTGGGACTTGGCGCGCGCGACACGCTGCGCCTGGAGGTCTGCTTCCACCTCTACGGCAACGATCTGTCGGAGGACCGTGACCCGCTCGGAGCCGGTCTCGGCTGGGCGGTGAAGCTCGACACCGGCTTCATCGGCTCGGATGCGCTCAAGGACGTCGAGCCGCAGGAGAAGCTCGTGCCCTTCGAGTTCACCGGCCCGGGAATCCCGCGGCCCGGGAACCCCGTACTCATCGAGGGAAAGGAAGCGGGTGTCGTGACAAGCGGCAGCCTGTCACCCTGCCTCGGGACCGGGATCGGGCTGGCCTACGTGCCCGCGGGCAAGGCCGATCCGGGCACCGCGATCGAGATCGACGTCCGCGGCAAGACGCGGCCGGCCGAGGTGAGGAAGAAGCCCCTGTACGCACCGAAAGGAACCTGAGTGGCTGAGGCGAGCTACCCCGAGGAGCTGAAGTACCACCCCGAGCACGACTGGGCCCGCATCGAAGGCGACACCGCCACTTTCGGGATCACCTGGTACGCGCAGGACTCCCTCGGCGAGGTCGTGTTCTTCGACCCGCCCGAGGTCGGCGCCACCGTGACCGCCAACGAGTCCTACGCGGAGGTCGAGTCGGTGAAGGCCGTCTCCGACGTGTTCTCGCCGCTCTCGGGTGAGATCGTCGAGGTGAACGAGGCCCTGAGCGACGACCCCGAGAAGATCAACTCCGACCCCTACGGCGAGGGCTGGCTCGTGAAGGTGAAGCTGAGCGACACCGCGGAGGTCGACACGCTTCTCGACGTGGCTGCCTACAAGGAGCTGCTCGGCTAGTGAGCCGCTACACCTCCGCCACCGACAGGGACCGCGCCGAGATGCTCGAAGCCATCGGCGCAGCATCCGTGGAGGAGCTCTTCGAGGACATCCCCGAGGGCGTGCGCCTGAAGCGCGAGCTCGACCTCCCGCCCGGCATGCCGGAGAACGAGGTGTTCGACCACCTCGCCGCGCTCGCCGCGAAGAACACCCACTCGGATGCTGAGGTCACCTTCCTCGGCGCCGGGATGTACGACCACTACGTGCCCGCGCTGATCGACTCGATCATCTCCCGCTCGGAGTTCCTCACGCCCTACACGCCGTACCAGCCCGAGATTTCCCAGGGCGGCCTGCAGGTGATGTTCGAGTTCCAGACCGCGATCTCCGAGCTCACCGGCCTGCCGGTGTCGAACGCCTCCGTCTACGAGGGCCCTAGCGCCGCCGCGGCTGCCGCCTATCTCGCCAGGACCCAGACGAAGCGCACGAAGCTCGTGTGCAGCCGCGGCGTGCACCCGCACACGCGCGAGACGCTCGTCACGCACTCGCGCGGCTTCGGCACCGAGGTGGTGGAGACCGCCCTCGACGAGCACGGCGCCACCGACATCGATGCCCTCGCCGCCGCGATCGACGACGACACCGCCGCGGTGTTCCTCCAGCAGCCGAACTTCCTCGGCACGGTCGAGGACATCGGCACGCTCGCCGAGGCCGCGAAGCAGACCGGCGCGCTGCTCGTGGTGTCCGCCGACCCGCTGCCGCTCGCGATCCTGAAGCCCCCCGGAGAGCTCGGAGCCGACATCTGCGTGGGCGAGGGCCAGACGCTCGGCAATCGCCTGGACTTCGGCGGCCCGAGCTTCGGCTTCTTCGCCGCGAGCGAGAAGTACATCCGCCGCATGCCGGGCCGCATCGCCGGCGAGACCACCGACCTCGACGGCAAGCGCGGCTTCGTGCTCACCCTCCAGACGCGCGAGCAGCACATCCGCCGCGAGAAGGCCACGCACAACATCTGCACCTCGCAGGCGCTGAACGCGCTCGCGGGCGTGATCTACCTCTCGTGGCTCGGCAAGCGCGGGGCGGTCGAGCTCGGCGAGCTGATGCTCAAGCGCACCGCGTATGCGCGCGAGGCCCTCGGGCTCGAGGCGATCAACCCCGGCCCGGTGGTGCGCGAGTTCGCCGTGCGCGTGCCCGACATCGACGGCTTCGTGAAGCGCGCCCGCGAGCAGGGCATCAACCCCGGCTACCGCCTCGGGCGCGACTACCCCGAGTACGAGGACGGCCTGCTCGTCGCGATCACCGAGCGGCGCACCAAGGAGCAGATCGACGCTCTCGCGTCACTCGTCCGCGAGGCGGTGACCGCATGAGACCCGCCGAGGAGCAGACGCTCACCATCTACGAGCGCTCCCAGGAGGGCCGGCGCGCCTTCCAGGCACCCGCGGCCGGGGTGCCGGAGACCGCGGTCGAGGATCTCCTGCCCGACTGGGCGCGGCGCGAGGCGCCGGCCGAGCTGCCGGAGATCTCCGAGCCCGAGATCGTTCGCCACTACAACAACCTCTCCAAGAAGAACTTCGACCTCGACACCGGCTTCTACCCGCTCGGCTCGTGCACCATGAAGCACAACCCGAAGGTGAACGAGCGCGTGGCGGCGCTGCCCGGCCACGCCCGGCTGCATCCGCTTCAGGACGCCGAATACGCGCAGGGAGCGCTCGAGCTGATGTGGAATCTCCAGGGCGCGCTCGGGGAGGTGGCCGGTTTACCGCACGTCTCACTGCAGCCGAGCGCGGGCTCCCACGGAGAACTCGCCGGTCTGCTGCTCACCCGCGCCTACCACGAGGACCGCGGCGAGCACCGGCACAAGGTGCTCACCCCCGACACGGCCCACGGAACCAACCCGGCGACGGTGACCATGGCGGGTTACGACGTGGTGAAGGTCGGCACCGCGCCCGACGGCGGCGTCGACCTCGATGACCTGCGCTCGAAGGCCGACGAGGACGTGGCCTGCCTGATGCTCACGAACCCGAACACGCTCGGGCTGTTCGACGAGAACATCACGGAGATCGCGAAGATCGTCCACGAGGTCGGCGCGACGCTCTACTACGACGGGGCGAACCTCAACGCCGTCATGGGCCGCACGCGCCCGGGCGACATGGGCTTCGACATCGTCCACTACAACCTGCACAAGACCTTCACCCAGCCCCACGGCGGCGGCGGCCCGGGCGCCGGGCCGATCGCGGTCTCCGATCGCATCGAGCCCTACCTTCCGCGCCCTCAGGTGGTCCGCCGTGAGAGCTCCAACGGCCAGGGTCCGAGCTTCGACCTCGAGTTCGACCGGCCGAAGTCGATCGGGCGCCTGCGCGGCTTCCAGGGCAACTACGGCGTCTTCGTGCGCTCCTACGCCTACATCCTCTCGCTCGGCGGCGACGGCCTCCAGGAGGCGTCGGAGACCGCGGTGCTGAACGCGAACTACCTGCTCGCGCGGCTGAAGGACCCCGGGGTCGCCGAGCACCTGCCGGCCGCCTACGACCGCGTCTGCATGCACGAGTTCGTGCTCTCCGGCGCGCCGATGCGCAAGCACCTCGGCCTCAAGACGCTCGACCTCGCCAAGCGCCTGCTCGACCACGGCTTCCACCCGCCGACGGTCTACTTCCCGCTGCTCGTCGACGAGGCGCTGCTCGTCGAGCCGACGGAGACGGAGACGAAGGAGACGCTCCACGCGTTCGCCGACGTCCTCGCCGAGATCCTGCGCGAGGGCGGCGAGGATCCCGAGATCGCGCGCAACGCGCCGTACTCGACGCCGGTCCGCCGCCTCGACGAGGCCGGAGCGGCAAAGCGCCCGGTCGTCCGCCAGGAGCTGTAGCGCCGCTGCACGGAGACGTTTGCCCGAGGGCTGCTCTGCGTCACAGCTCGCCGACCGCCGTCGTGGCATCCTGG
>JACCYP010000157.1 GCA_013696425.1 Thermoleophilaceae bacterium | reverse complement strand
CGACGCTGTACTACGACGGCGCGAACCTCAACGCGATCATGGGCTACTCACGGCCGGGCGACATGGGCTTTGACATCGTGCACTTCAACCTGCACAAGACGTTCACCCAGCCCCACGGCGGCGGCGGCCCGGGCGCCGGCCCGATCGCGGTTTCCGACCGGATCGAGCCCTACCTGCCGCGTCCGCAGGTCGTGAAGCGCGAGGGCCAGAACGGCAGCGGGGCGCCCACCTTCGACCTCGATCTGGACCGGCCGAAGTCGATCGGCAAGATGCGCGGCTTCCAGGGCAACTTCGGCGTGTTCGTGCGCTCCTACGCCTACATCTGCTCCGTGGGCGGCGACGGCCTCAAGGAGGTCTCGGAGATCGCGGTGCTGAACGCGAACTACCTCAAGGCGCGGCTCGCCGAGGAGGGGATCGCCGAGTACCTGCCGATCGCCTTCGACCGCACCTGCATGCACGAGTTCGTGCTCTCCGGCAGGGGCGCGAAGGAGAAGCTCGGCATCAAGACGCTCGACATCGCCAAGCGCCTGCTCGACCATCGCGTGCATCCGCCGACGGTCTATTTCCCGCTGCTAGTGGACGAGGCGCTGATGATCGAGCCGACCGAGACGGAGACCAAGGAGGCGATCGACGGTTTCGCCGACGCGATCCGCTCCCTGCTCGTGGAGGCCGCCGAGGACCCGGAGATCGCCCGCGGCGCTCCCTACACCACACCCGTGCGCCGCCTCGACGAGGCGAAGGCCGCGAAGCACCCCGTGGTGCGCCAGGGCACCCGTGAGCCGAATTAGGTAACGCACCGGTAGCGGGCACATACGTCCGTCCAGGCTGCACGTGCTCGCATGGCTGGCGGACCCCTCGCTGCCTAATCCGACGGCTGCTTGAGCGACTCGGGGTCGACCTCGTAGGTGAACTTGCCGTCGTCGTCGGTCGTGGCCGCGTTCACCCTGATCGTGCTGCCGTCCTGAGCGGTGACCGTGCAGTCGAACTTCGTGCCCTTCTTGGCATCGATGTCCTCCGGGCAGTCGACCTTCTTGGGCTTCTGCCGGGTCTGCTTCTCGAGCGAGCTGGATATCTGCTTCTCCGCGTCGGCGGAATCGAGGGTGCTCGCGCAGCCGGCGAGCGCGAGGGCCGCCACGGCGGCGAGAACGAATAGAGGGCGCATTGCCCAACCCTACGGAAGCCTGAAGATGGTTCCGAGCCGCCTGTAGCCCGCCACCGACGGGTGGTCGCCGTCGTCGGTGTAGCGCGCGCTCATCGTGCCCTCGGCGCGCGGGTCCTCGAGCGCGTCGTGGAAGTCGAGCACCGGCACGCGCTCCTCGCGGCCGATCGCATGGATGGCGCGGTTCAGCTCGGCGATGGGGCGGTCGGCGCGGGGGTGGCCGTTGTTCCACGGCAGCACGTCCACGAGACCGACGCGCAGGCCGGCCTCCTTCCCGCGGATCACCATGCCGCGGATGCTGCGCGCGGCATCCGCGGCCGGCCGGCCCTGGGCGATGTCGTTGATCCCGCCCTGGATCACGAGGTAGCGCGCGCCCTTGGCGCACGCGTCCTGGCGCGCGGCGATCTCGTCCGTGCGCTCGCCGAACACGCCGCAGTTGCGGAACGTGACCTCGTCGCCGAGGCGCAGCTGCGCCCAGTACTCAAACTGGCTCTCCGGATCGAGCGCCGCGCCGAGGCGGTTGCGCACGCCCTCGTCGGGATCCCACTTCGGAGACCCGGCCGTGATCGAGTCGCCGAGCGCGGCCACCAGCTCACGTCCAGCGGGTTTCGCCGCCTCCGTGCCCGCCTTCGGCTCGCTCTGGTCCTCGGCGCCCCCGCAGCCGGCGAGCAGGGCGAGCCCCGCCAGAAGCGCGGCTAGCGCGGCTTGAGCACGCGGAACGGGACTACCGCCCGGGCGTCGGTTCCCTGCGGAAGGACGATGAACCGGTAGGCGCCCGGTACGAGCGCGTGGTTGTGCATCCGCCCGTCGAAGCGCATCACGTTCGGGCCTTCCGCGCCCGAGCCCTCGAGCGAGCCGAAGCGCTTCCAGCGCCCGCGCACAAGCCGCTCGACCTTGACGGGGGTGGTCTCGACCGCCCGCGTCGCGTGCCATGTGAGCGCGGTGCCGTAGCCCTGGCGCGTGCGGTGGGCGCCGCGGCGGACGGCCAGGAACCTCTTCGGCGCGAGGCGGACGGAGGAGAGCTCAAAGGGATCGGGGCAG
Source organism: Thermoleophilaceae bacterium (assembly GCA_013696425.1). Taxonomy (GTDB): domain Bacteria; phylum Actinomycetota; class Thermoleophilia; order Solirubrobacterales; family Thermoleophilaceae; genus JACCYP01. The sequence continues at coordinate 15,378 of JACCYP010000157.1, read as the reverse complement.
CCGGTGACCCATGCAACCGATTGCGCAATGGCCGCCTCTCCGGACCAGCTCGTCAGGCGACTCTCGAACACCTGGGGGCCGCACGCGGCTGGATTGCGCAGCAGCGCACGGCCGGGGGTGCCGAACCGGAATACGAGCGTCGTCAGGGGCACGGGCGGGAGCCCGTCGATCGTGAGGTCGAGCACGCCGTTGGGGCGACGCACCACGCGCGCGGTGAGTGTCTGGGACAGAAGCCCTGCCTGGCCGGACAGAGGCACGGTGAGCGCGCCGTCGCCGCCCAGCGTCATCACGCCGCCGATCGGGCCGAGCCCCTCGGTCTGGGCCTCCACGGTGCCGATCGGCCCGGGCACAGGCGCACCGTTGGCGGCGAGGCCCGGCGGCAGTTTCACGGTGACCCGCTTGGCAGGGGTTTCACCCGGCGCCTGGCCGATGCCGAGGGTTACCTGCGTGGGCGCGCCCGCCTGCGCGGGGTCGAGGGTCGTCCCCATGCGAGGGGCGAAAGCGGCGCTCGCGCTCGCGGGCGCGAAGGCGGCCAGGGCCAGGGCCGTGAGGATCCGTCCTCGGTGCACGAGACGGAGAGTAGGACCTCCCGCGGGCGCACGCGCCGTTGCGAGGACCTGGGCTGAAAGCCATGCCGAAGCACTGCTTAGCCTCCGCATAACCGGCGCGGCGCCCTGGATGGTGGAATATCTTGCTCGTAATGTCTGCTCTTGGGCGTGTGGCTGCGCTCGCAGCGGTGCTGGCGGCGGTCGTCGCGGTAACCGTTCTCTTCTTCGGATCCAGCTCCGGCTCGGGGTATGAGGTGCGTGCCGTTTTCCAGCACGGCGGCCAGCTCGTGAAGGGCTCCCAGGTCGAGATCGCCGGCACCCCGGTGGGATCGGTCAAGTCCTTCCAGATCACCGACGACGGCCAGGCCGAGGTCCGCTTCAGCGTCGAGGAGGATCAGGCCCCGCTCCCGCAGGGCACGCGCGCGCTGATCCGCGCCGGATCGCAGTCCTCGGCGCACAACCGCTTCATCGACCTCCATCTGCCGAGCGAGAACGGCAAGGACCGCAAGATCGCCGACGGTGGCGTGATCGACCGCGAGCACACCACCACGCTCGTGTCCTTCGACCAGTTCTTCGCGGTCTTCGACCAGAAGACGCGCCGTTCGCTGCGCGGCTTCTTCAAGGGCAACAGCCGCGTCTACAACGCGAGCACCGACCCGCGCGGGAAGGACGCGAACGCCGGTCTGCGCTACCTGAACGCCTCGCTCGGGGCCTCCGACCGCCTGTTCGACGAGCTGCGCGCCGACCCGCCGGTGCTCGAGCGCTTCCTCGTGGACTCCTCGCGCCTCGTGACCACGCTCTCGAGCCGGCGCGAGGACCTCTCCGAGCTCGTGCAGAACCTGAACGGCACCACGCGCGCGCTCGGCTCCCAGAAGGAGGCGCTCGCGGAGCTCATCGGTCGCTTCCCCGACTTCCTGCGCACGGCCAACACGACCTACGTGAACCTGCGCGGCACCCTCGACGAGCTCGAGCCCTTCGTCGAGGCCTCGAAGCCGGTGGCGAAGAAGCTCGGCCCCTACGTGAACGAGCTGCGCCCCTTCGCCCGCGACGCGCGCCCGACCGTGCGCCGCCTGTCCCAGCTCGTCTCGCGAAAGGGCGACGGCAACGACCTCCGTGAGCTCGGCAAGACCTACCCCGCGCTCGCCGAGATCGCCGTCGAGACCAAGGAGCGCAACGGCAAGCAGCGCCGCGGCGCGTTCCCGGAGGCCACCGAGGCGTTCAAGAACTCGGCGCCGATCATCGCTCACGGGCGGCCCTACACCGTCGACTTCGTCGGCTGGATGGACGACTTCTCACACACCGGCGCCTATGACGCGCTCGGCTCCTTCTCGCGCGCGCAGGTGTACCTGAACACCTTCACGGTCTCCGAAGGCGGCGCGCTCACGCCCGTGCCCAACGTGTCCGAGAACTTCAAGGCGCTCGCCAAGGTGAACCAGTTCAAGCGCTGCCCGGGCGCCTCCGAGGAGCCGGCTGCCGACGGCTCGAACGTCTACACCGAGGAGCAGCAGAAAGAGCTCGACTGCCGCGAGTCCGACCGTGCCACGGGGCCGAAGAAGTGAAGCGCGCGGGGATCATTGCGGCCGTGCTCGCCACAGTGCTCGCCGCGGTCCTGTTCACGGGCGCGAAGGACGGCGACCGAACGCTCAAGAGCTACGAGGTCGAGTTCGACAACGCCTTCGGCCTCGTGAAGGGCGCCGACTTCAAGGTCGGCGGCGTGCGCGCCGGCGAGCTCACCGGTTTCGAGCTGACGAAGAAGCAGCCCTTCCGCGTACGCGTGCAGGTCGAGATGAGCGAGCCCGGCTTCGACTCGCTGCGCGAGGACGCCAGCTGCGCCGTCCGCCAGCAGTCGCTGATCGGGGAGTACTTCGTAGACTGCGACCTCGGCCGCTCGAAGCAGGAGATCGCCGACGGCGGGCTCGTGCCGGCGAAGCAGACCTCCTCGACTATCCCGCCGGACCTGATCGCGAACGTCATGCGCCGCCCCTACCGCGAACGCTTCCGGATCATCCTCACCGAGCTCGGCACAGGGCTCGCCGGACGCCCCGAGGAGCTGAACGAGGTGATCCGCCGTGCCCACCCGGCGCTGCGCGAGACCAACAAGGCGTTCAAGATCCTGGCCGACCAGAACAGGACGATTGCCGACTTCATCGAGAAGTCCGACCGCGTCTCGGCTGCGGTCGAGCCGAAGAAGGAGGACGTCGCGCGGTGGGCGCGCGAGGCCTCGGACACCGCCACCATTCAGGCCTCCCGCAAGGACGAGCTCCAGGCCTACTGGCGGAACCTGCCGGTGTTCCTCGGCGAGCTCGAGCCGACCATGAAGCAGCTCGGCGAGACCGCCGACGAGCAGATCCCGCTGCTGCGCAAGCTCGACAGGGCCGCCCCGGACCTCGAGGACTTCCTCGCCGAGCTCGGCCCCTTCGCCGAGTCCTCGCGCGGCTCCACACGCGCGCTCGGCAGGTTGTCCAAGACCGGCCTCGCGGCCCTGCGGGTCTCAAAGGAGGAGATCAAGGCGCTGCGCGCGCTGTCGGTCGACGCGCCGAAGCTCGGCAGGCCGCTGCGCCAGTTCCTGCAGTCGATCGACGACCGGGGAAAGTCCACGGAGTCCGATCCGAGCGCCGAGGCGGTCGCGCCTCCGGCTCCCGACAAGACGGCCTTCAAGAAGGGCCAGGGCTTCACCGGGATGGAGTCGCTGCTCAACTACTTCTACTTCCAGACGCTCGCGATCAACGCCTTCGACGACTTCGGGCACGTGCTGCGCATCGGGTTGCTCTCGAGCCCCGGCTGCGGCCCCTTCAACACCAAGCCGGACGCGAAGACGCTCGCCGCCTGCGGCGGCGGCCTGCTCGGGCCGACCCAGCCGGGCATCCTCACCCCCGACCCCACCAAGCCGGCCCAGACGGCCGAGCGCCGCGAGCGTGCGGCCCAGCTCGACCGCGACGAGCGCCGAAAGGCCGGTGACCCCGAGGCCCCGGCCACCCCGGGCCAGATCGATCCCTCGAAGCCCCAGATCACCCTGCCGCCCGCGACCGAGAAGCTCCTCAAGGAGCTGAAGATCCCCGGCGTGCCCGGCCTCGACCTCGACCTCGACAAGGCGCTGCCCAGGCTGGAGACGCCGCAGTCGCCCGCAACGCCGCAGCGCGCCCTCGACTTCCTACTGGCTCCCTGATGCGCGGCCGAAGCTCCAGCCAATCGATCGTCGCCAGCCCCGTGCTCGTGGGCGCGGTCACCGTGCTCGTTGCGCTCGTGGCAGTGCTCCTCGCGGTGAACGCGAACTCGGGCCTACCGTTCGTGCCGACCTATGACGTGCGCGCCGAGGTTCCCGGCGGGTCGAACCTCACCAAAGGAAACGACGTCCGGATCGGCGGCTTCCAGGTGGGCATCGTCGAGAACATCCGCCCGGCCGTGGACCCGAAGGGCAAGCAGCGCGCTATCGCCGTCCTCGACCTGAAGCTCTCCAAGGACATCGAGCCGATCCCGGAGGACACGCGCGTGCTCATTCGCCCGCGCTCGGTGCTCGGTCTCAAGTACGTCGACCTCCAGCCGAACACCGAGGGCCTCAGGCAGCTGAAGCCCGGCGCCACGATCCCGATCGAGAACTCCCAGAAGCCGATCGAGATCGACGAGTTCTTCTCGACCTTCGACGAGGACTTCCGCAACAACCAGCGCCGCGCCCTGCGCGGCTTCGGCGATGCCTTCGCGGGCCGCGGACCGAACATCAACATCGCCATCCAGCAGCTCGTGCCGTTCGTGACCCACCTCGAGCCGGTCGCGCGAACGCTCGCCGACCCCGAGACGCGGCTCGCGCGGTTCTTCCAGGGCGGGCGCCAGCTCGCTTCGAAGATCGCGCCGGTCGCGGACACCTACGCGCAGCTGTTCACGAACATGGGCACCACCTTCGAGGCCCTTTCGCGCTCGCCGGAGTCTCTGCGCGACACGATCGAGCGCGGCGCGCCCACGCTGCGCACCGCCATCGACGCGTTCCCCACCCAGCGCGCGTTCCTGGCCGACGCCGAGATCCTCTTCCGCGAGTTCCAGCCGGTGGCCGATGAGTTCGACCGCTCGCTGCCGACGGTGGCCGACGCCCTGCGGGTCGGCACGCCGGTGAACAAGAAGATCCCGGCCTACTACCGCCGCGTGGAGGGCGCGCTCGACGGCCTGCGCGACACCGCGTCGAACCCGAACACGCTGCTCGCGCTGAACGACCTCGGCGCGACGCTGCGCGTCGCCGCGCCGCTCGTGAACTACATCGCGCCCTACCAGACCGTCTGCAACTACTGGAACTACTACTGGCACGGGATCTCCGAGCACGTCTCCGAGCCGGTGCGCGGCGGCACGGTCCAACGCAGCGTCGGCAAGACCGGCAACCGCAGCCAGGACAATCGCGTGGACGCCTCCGACGGCGAGCGCCCGGCGGACATCGCCGCCGAGCTCGACCCTGTCGGGGCCAAGGACCCGGCCGGAGATGCGCTTCAGACCGCCCACGCCGGCGCGTACGAGTCGGCGATCGACGCGCAGGGCAACGCCGACTGCCAGGTCGGGCAGCGCGGCTACGTCAACCGGCTCGCCCCGAACAGCCGCTACGGCCCGAACGAGGACGGCGGCCAGCACGTGGCGGTCCACGGCGACATCCCCGGACTGTCGGGGCCGACCTTCACCGGCGTCAAGAACCTGAAGGACGTGCCTTGAGGTACTCCGACATCCCGCGCGGGAACAAGCAGCGCAGCGGCCTCGGGCCGGTGACGATGGGCGTGATCGCGCTGGTGGTGATCGTGTCGGTGACCTACGTCGCGTTCACGAAGTTCAACCCGTTCCACCACCCCTACGAGCTCACCGCGATCTTCGACGACGCGGGTGACGTGAACAGCCGCGCCCCGGTGCGGATCGCGGGCGTCGACGTGGGGGAGGTGGTGAAGGTCGAGCCGATGGAGAACGGCACCGCCAAGGTGACGATGGAGATCGAGGAGAAGGGCTTGCCGATCCGCAAGGACGCGAACGTGAAGGTGCGCAGCCGGCTGTTCCTCGAGGGCAACTACTTCGTCGACATCCACCCGGGCACGCCGCAGGCCGCGGAGCTTAAGGAGGGGCAGCCGATCCCGCCGAACCAGACCGCGGCGCCGGTCCAGAACGGCGAGGTGCTCACAGCGCTCCAGAGCGACACCCGGGAAAGTCTCCAGACGCTGCTCGCGGAGCTCTCGACCGCCTACAAGGGCCAGGGCGCACGCGGCCTCAACAACTCGATCAAGTACTGGGAGCGCTCCTTCAGAGACTCCTCGCAGGTGAACGAGGCGACCCTCGGCACCGAGCCCGGCGACCTTCAGCGCGTGCTCAAGGGCCAGTCGCGGGTGTTCCGGGCGCTCTCGCGCGACGAGAACGCGCTCGCCAACCTCGTCACCGACCTGAACGTGACCTTCGCCGCCTTCGCCCGCCAGGAGGACAACCTGCGCGCGGCCATCCCGGCGCTGCGCGACGTGCTGAAGGTCGGGCGCCCGGCGCTTCAGAGCCTCAACCGCGCGCTGCCCCAGATCCGCGCGTTCGCCAATGACGCCCTGCCCGCGGCGCGCTCCTCGGACCGCGCGCTCACCGTCCAGCTGCCGCTGATCAAGCAGCTGCGCGGCCTGGTCTCGCGCAACGAGGCGCGCGGCCTGGTGGCCGACCTGCTCCCGACGGTCCCGGCGCTCGTGAGCCTCAACAAGAACTCGACCCGCACCTTCGCCGAGACGCGCGCGCTCTCCTCGTGCCAGAACAACGTGCTGGTGCCCTTCGCGAAGGAGCCGATCCCCGACCCCGACTTCCCGCTGAACTCGGGCCAGCCCTTCTTCAAGCAGACATCCCGCGCCTTCGTCGGGCTCGCGGGCGAGAGCCGCCTCGCCGACGCAAACTCGTCCTACTTCCGCACCCAGGGCGGCGGCGGGCCGACGACGGTCGTCTCCACCGGCGAGTCCGGCGAGAAGCTGTTCGGGCAGTCCGCGCTCCCGATCGACAGCGCCCGCCCGATCGCCCCGGCGAAGCGGCCGGTGTTCCGCCCGGGGATCCCGTGCGAGACCCAGGAAACGCCGAACCTGAACGCGGCCAGCGGGCAGGCCGAGACCTCGACGACCTCCACAGGGAAGCTCACCGCGAAGCAGCAGCTCGAGTTCGACGAGGAGAAGGCGCAGATCGAGGAGCACCTGCGGCGCGAGAAGCGCGGGCTGCCGACCCTCGACCCGCTCGACTTCTCCGAGCGCGGGGAGATCCTGCAGGCACGCAAGCTGGGGTTGCGCTGGACCGAGGCGGGCAAGCTCGTGAAGCGCGAGGGTAAGCGATGAGGCACGCGATCTCCAAGTACTTCCGCGACTTCGTCGCGCTCGTGGTCCTCGTCGTGATCGGGCTTGGCGTGGGCGGCTACATCCTCTCCAACCAGCGCGTGCAGTTCCCGATCATCGAGGAGAAGCCATTCAAGCTGAAGGCCGAGTTCTCAGACGCCCAGGCCGTGCGCCCGGGCCAGGGCCAGACCGTGCGCGTGGCGGGCATGCGGATCGGCGACATCGGCGAGGTCGAGCTCGTGCAGGGCAAGGCGATCGTGACCATGAACCTCGACCAGGAGTTCAAGGACATCGTCCACGAGGACGCCACCGCGCTCCTGCGCCCGCGCACCGGCCTGAAGGACATGTTCATCGCGCTCGACCCCGGCTCGCCCGAGTCGCCGGTGATGGAGGAGAACGACGTGCTTCCGGTCGCGCAGACCAAGCCCGATATCGACGCCGACGAGGTGCTCTCGGCGCTCGACGTGGACACGCGCGCCTACCTGAAGCTGCTGATCAACGGCGCCGGCAAAGGCCTCGAGGGCCGCGGCCACGACCTGCGCCAGGTGTTCCGCCGCTTCGGCCCGCTCAACCGCGATATCGCGCGGCTCACCGGCCAGGTGAAGCTGCGCAAGCGCAACCTCGCGCGGCTGATCCACAACTACGGCTCGACTGTCGAGCGCCTCGGTGAGGAGGACGAATCGCTCACGCAGCTGGTCAGCTCCGCCGGCCAGGTGTTCGAGCGGCTCTCGAAGGAGGACGAGAACATTTCGCTGGCCGTGTCGCGCCTGCCGAGCGCACTACGCGAGACCGAGGGCACCCTGCGCAAGGTCGACACGCTCGGCCAGGTGGCCAAGCCCGCCTTCACCAAGCTGCGCCCCGCCATCCGCCAGCTCGACAAGACCAACGAGCAGGTAGAGCCCTTCGCCCGCGAGGCGGCGCCGATCATCAAGAACCAGATCCGCCCGTTCGTGCGCGCGGCGCGGCCCTACATCGCCGACCTGAAACCCACCGCCCAGAACCTCGCGAAGGCAAGCCCCGACCTGCGCGAGTCCTTCTTCGAGCTGAACCGCTTCTTCAACATGGCCGCCTACAACGTCGGCGGGAAGGGCCCGGCGGGCTCTGACGAGGGCTACCTGTTCTGGCTCGCCTGGGTCGCCCAGAACACCAACAGCCTGTTCAACACCGCCGACGCGATGGGCCCCTACCGGCGCATCGTCACCGTCGCCAGCTGCACGAACCTGATCGCCGCCACCCAGCCCGGCGGCTCGGTGCCCGAGGTCTTCCAGCAGGTGGCGCTCGGCTTGATCAACCTCGTGGGCCCGACCGGGGTGTGCGGGAGCAAGTAATGGAGAAGCAGGCACCCACACTCCTCCGCGTCGGCGCCATGGTCGTGTTCACGTTCTCGTGCGTGGGCCTGCTCATGTACCTGTGGCTCGCCTTCGGCGGCTCGACTCCGCTCCAGCCCAAGGGCTACCGCTTCACCGCCGCGCTGCCGGAGGGCGCGCTGCTCGCCGAGCAGGCGGACGTGAACATCGCCGGCCTCAAGATCGGGCGCGTGACCAAGAAGCGCATCGACCCGGAGCGCAAGGCCACGCTCGTCGAGATGGAGATCAACGAGGAGTTCGCGCCGATCCCGAAGGACACGCGCGCGATCCTGCGGCCCAAGACGCTGCTCGGCCAGACCTACGTCGAGCTGTCGCCGGGCACCAAGAACGGCCCGAAGCTCGGCGACAACGAGGTGCTGCCGCGCGGGCAGATCCAGGAGGAGGTGCAGGTCGACGAGATCGTGCGCACCTTCGACCCGCCCACGCGGCGCGCGTTCCAGGGCTGGGTGCGCGAGCTCTCGGTGGCCATCGAGGACCGCGGCGACGAGCTGAACGCGGCGTTCGGCACGCTCGAGCAGTTCACCGAATCCGGCGCGGACCTGCTCACGACGCTCGACGAGCAGAAGCCGGTCGTCAAGCAACTCGTGCGCAACGCCGGCGAGGTCACGACCGCGCTGTCCGAGCGCGACGACCAGTTCACGGAGCTGATCGTGAACGCGAACGACACCTTCGGCGCGCTCGCCTCGCGCAACGACGCGCTCGCGGAGACGATCAGAATCCTGCCCACCTTCCTCGACGAGTCGCGCGCCACCATCCGGCGCCTGAAGCGCTTCTCCACCGACACGCGCCCGCTCGTGCGCGAGCTCACGCCCGTGGCGCGGGACCTGCAGCCCACGATCCGCGACGTGGGCGCGCTCGCCCCGGACCTGAAGGCACTGTTCAAGAAGCTCAGCCCGCTCATCGACGAGTCGCCGAAGACAGTGCCGCGCCTCGAAGCGTTCCTCCGCGGCACCGAGCCGCTGTTCGAGTCCCTGCACGTCTACCTGCCCGAGCTCAACCCGATCCTCTCCTTCCTGAACTACCAGCAGGCGCAGGTGGCCGACTTCTTCATGAACGGCTCGAGCTCGTTCGGATCCTCCTTCCCGGGCGCCGCCGACGAGGGCGTCCGCCATTACCTGAAGCAGTACTCGCTGATCAACTCGCGCTCGCTCGGGATCGCGACGACCCGTGCCGACCACGACCGCGGCAACTCCTATCCGCTGCCGAACTACCTGAACCGCAAGCCGCTGTTCGGCATCAATGAGGCCTGGGACTGCAAGGCCACGGGCGGGGAGAAGAAGGACGCGACCTCCGGGCAGCCGCCGTGCTTCGTCGCGCCCAAGCAGATGTATGACGGCGGCATGTTCCCGCGCTTGGACAAGGGCGAACAGGACCTCCAGGATCCGCCCGAGGGCACCGGGAGCTCGGCCGGCTCCACCGGGCCTTGACGGTCATCTAGTCTCCGCCGCCGTGCGGATCTTCTCGGGCATCCAGCCGACGGGGCGCAAGCACCTCGGCAACTACATCGGGGCCATCCGCCAGTACGTGGAGGGCCAGGACCGGGGCGAGGCGGTGTATTGCATCGTCGATCTGCATGCCACCTGTGTGGCCTACGAGCCGGCCGAGCTGCCGGGCTACGTCCTCGACACCACGGCGATGCTGATGGCGGCCGGGCTCGACCCGGAGAAGTGCATCCTGTTCCGCCAGTCCGACGTGCGCGAGCACACGGAGCTGTGCTGGTCGCTGTGCTCGGTCACGCCCTACGGCGACCTCACGCGCATGCACCAGTTCAAGGACAAGGGGGAGGGGCAGGCGCTCGTGCGCACCTCGCTGTTCCTGTACCCGGTGCTCCAGGCGGCCGACATCCTGCTCTACGACACCGACGAGGTGCCGGTGGGGGATGACCAGCGCCAGCACCTGGAGCTCGCGCGCGACATCGCGGAGCGCTTCAACGCCACCTATGGGGACACGCTCGTGGTGCCGCGGCACCGGTTCCCGGAGGCGGGCGGGCGGATCATGGACCTGCAGGAGCCCTCGCGGAAGATGTCGACCACCGCGCCCGGGGAGGAGGGCACGCTGTTGATGCTCGACGAGCCGAAGGCATTGGAGAAGAAGGTCAAGCGCGCGGTGACCGACTCCGGGAGCGAGGTGCAGCGTGGCCGGGAAAAGCCCGGTGTCACGAACCTCATCGAGATCCTCGCGGTGATCCGCGGGGTGTCCCCGGAGGACGTCGAGTCCGAGTTCGAAGGGCGGCAGTACGGCGCGTTCAAGGGCGCGGTGGCCGAGGCCGTGGTCGATTACCTGACCCCCGTGCGCGAGCGCTACGAGGAGATCCGCGCCGACCCTGCCGGCATCGAGACGGTGCTCGCCGGGGGTGCCGAGCGCGCGCGGGCGATCGCCGCGCCGACCATGGCGCGGGTGCGCGAGCGCATGGGCATCGGGCCCGTCTGATTTCGCCCCTACCCTTCTGCGCGTGACCCTCGCCTCCCTGGACCTCGACCTCGAGGTCTTCCACGGGCCGTTCGACCTGCTCCTCTCGCTCGTGCTGCGCGAGGAGGTCGACCTGCTCGAGGTGGATCTCGCCGAGGTCGTGCTCGCCTACGTCGAGCATCTGGAGCGCGCCGGCGAGCTCGACCTCGAGGCGGCCACCGAGTTTCTCGTGCTCATCGCCGCGCTGCTCGAGCTGAAGTCGCGGCTCATGCTGCCGCGCGAGGGGGAGGAGGAGCTCGATCTCGAGCCGGGCGAGGCCGCCGAGGAGCTGCTCGCGCGGATGCTGGAGTACAGCCGCTACCGCGCGGCCGCCGGGCACCTGCACGAACGGCTCGCCTCCGAGCACGGCTTCCGCTTCCGCAGCGCGCCGCTGCCCGTGGAGCTGCGGCGGGCGTCGCTCGATGTGGCGGAGCAGGTCTACGAGCCCGACGAGCTCGGCGCCGCCCTCGGCGGGCTGCTGCGTGTGCCGCCGCCCATCGACCTCTCGCACGTCGCCCGGCCCGTGGTGACGCTGGAGGCGCGACTCGCGCACGTTCGCTCGCTGCTCGAGCGGCGAGGCTCGGTGTCCTTCGACGAGGCCGTAGAGGGCGCCGACCGGCTCACCGAGGCCATCACCCTCTTCGCCCTGCTCGAGCTGTACAAGGCGGGCGAGGCGTCCTGGTCGCAGTCGAAGCCCTTCGGTCCCATAACCCTGCACTGCGATCCGGCTTCGCCGGGCGCCGCATCGGAGAGAGTCCCCCAATGAACGATCTGGCCCGCATCGTGGAAGCACTGCTGTTCCTCTCTTCCGATCCCGTGCCGGTGAGCGATCTCGCCGACGCGTGCGAGTGCTCGGAGGGGGAGATCGTCGAGGCGCTCGCGCGGCTGCGCGAGCACTACGCGGAGGGCTACCGCGGCGTGGTGCTGCGCGAGCTGGCCGGAGGCTTCACCCTCGCCACCGATCCGGTGGCCGAGCGGGCCGCCCGGCGTTTGCTCGCGAAGCCGCGCACGCCGCCGCTCACCCAGGCGCAGGCCGAGTGCCTCGCGATCGTCGCCTACCTGCAGCCGGTGTCGCGGCCGGAGATCGCGCGCATACGCGGCGTGTCCTCGGAGTCGGCGGTGTCGACGCTGCTCGAGCGGGGGCTGATCTCGGAGTCGGGACGCTCGCAGTTCGGAGCCGTCCTCTACCGCTCGACCGATCTGTTCCAGAAGCTGTTCGGCCTCGGCGATCTCGGCGGGCTGCCCGACGTGGCGGCGTTCGATCCCTCGCCCGAGGAGGAGGGGGACCTCCGCGAGCGGCTGCTCAGGGCGGGAGAGCAGCGGGCTTCGTCCACTTAGTGCCCTCCTATCAGCAGCAGCTCGCTTCCTCTCAAGCTCGGGCACGCTTTCCAGGACGAGAAACAGCGGGCAACAAGGGGGTCGTCCTGACGTTTGACGATGGTCCGGATCCCGACTCGACGCCCGCGGTGCTCGACGCCCTCGATCAGTCCTCCATTGCTGCAGTGTTCTTTCTGGTGGGCGAGCAGCTCCTGCGCAACCAGGCGCTGGGCCGTGAGATCGCGATGCGCGGGCACGAGGTCGCGCTGCACGGGTTCGAGCACTTCCACCATGCGGACGAGCCGTCCTTCCGCGCGCGCGACGACCTGCCGAAGGGCCTCGGTGCGCTGGAGGTGGCCTGCGGCGTGCGCCCGACGCGCTACCGCCCGCCCTACGGCGTGTTCGGCGAGGGCTCGTGGGAGGCGTGCGCGAAGCTCGAGCTCGAGCCGGTCTACTGGTCGGCCTGGGGCCTCGACTGGGAGGACATCCACGCCGAGCGCATCGCCGAGCTGGTGGCCCGCGACCTCGAACCGGGCGCCATCGTCCTCCTCCACGACTCGCCCCGCTACGCGCCCCGCGCCTCGGCGGCTCCCACGGCGGCGGCGATCCCCCTGATCGCCGAGGCGACCCGCGAGAAGGGCCTCGATTTCACCGGCCTCCCATGAGCATTGCTGCGTTATGCACGCTCTACATGCACAACGCAGCAAATCGAGCCCAGCGGCTCAGGCCACGGCGGCGGCGCGGCCCGTCGCGCCGCTGAACTCCTCGCCGACGTCGGCGAGGATCTGGAGCATCGCCTCGGTGGCCGGCGAGCGGTAGGCGCTCGTGAAGGTGGCTGCATGGACCCGCCGCACCGGCACGTCGGGGCCGAGCTGGCGCACCACGACGTCCGGGTGCACCGAGGTGAGACACAGCCGCGGCAGCAGCGCGACGCCCACGCCCGCGGCGACGAATGCCTGCGACGCATGGTGGTCGTCGGTCTCGAACACGACGTTCGGCTCGAAGCCGGCGGCGCGGCAGGACTGGAGGAGCGCGAGCGAGCACGAGCTGTCGCGGCAGGAGTTGATCCATTGCTGCTCCGCCAGCTCCGCGAGCCGTGGACGGCGAGCGCGCGCGAATGGGCTCTCCGTCGCCACCACGAGGTCGATCGGGTCATCCATCAGGTGCAGCAGCTCGAGCTCGGGGTCGAGGATTGCGGAGTCCGACCAGTCGAACACGAGCGCGAAGTCGAGCTCCCCGGCTCGAAGCATGGGGGTCGAATCGTCGGGCTCGGCCTCGACCATCGTGAGCTCCACCTCGGGGTGGCGCTCGCGGAACTCGGCCACGGCGCGGGGCACGAGCGTCGCACCCGCGCTCGGGAAGGTGCCGAAGCGCAGCGTGCCGCCGCGCAGCCCCTTGATGGCCGCGAGCTCCTTCTCGGCGTCGGCGAGGCGGGCGAGCACGGCGTCGGCATGGGATACGAGCGCCCGGCCGGCGTCGGTGAGCCGCACGCCGCCGCGCCCGCGCTCCACGAGGGTGGTGGCGGTCTCGCGCTCGAGAGCGGCCACCTGCTGGGAAACGGCCGACTGCGTGAACGAGAGCGCCTCCGCCGCGGCGGAGAAGGAACCCTGTGCCGCGACCTCCTTCAGCACCCTCATCCGCTTCACGTCGAGCACTGTTATTCCTTCGGACAGAACAGCGTCGGAGGCATTAGCGGATCTTATCTGACAAAGCTGCAAGAGTGACTTGCTCTTATCCGGTCCGGCTGAAAGCCTGACGCCCATGAACCGGCGGACGTGGACCCTGCTGCTGTTCCTCGCCGCCCTGTGGGGCGCGTCCTACATGTTCATCAAGGTCGGCCTGCGCGACCTCTCGCCCGGGATGGTGGTGTTCGCGCGTACCGCCCTCGCGGCGCTCCTGCTCGTGCCCTGGGCCCTGCGCCGCGGCGCGTTCGAGGGGCTGCGCCCGCTGCTCGGTTCGATCGCACTTCTCGCCGCGGTTCAGGTGGCCGCCCCGTTCGCGCTCATCTCGATCGGCGAGGAACACATCGACTCCTCGCTCGCCGGCATCCTCGTGGCGGCCGCGCCGATCTTCACCGCACTGCTGGCGAGCTCGGTGGCGGCCGAGGAGACGCTCACGCCGAAGCGGATCGCCGGAATCGGGGTCGGAATCCTGGGAGTCGCGCTGCTGCTCGGGGTGGACGTCGGCGGGGGCACCGCTCTCGTCGGCGGCCTGCTCGTGGTGCTGGCGAGCCTCGGCTACGCGATCGGCGCGCTGTTCATGCGCTCCCGCCTGAACGGCCCCGACCCGCTCGGCACGGCCGCTCTCGCGATGGTGTTCTCGGCGCTGTTCACGCTGCCCTGGGCCGCCATCGACCCGGGCGACGCGCCGGGTCTCGCGCCGCTGCTGAGCGTGCTCGCACTCGGCTTCGCGGGCACCGGCCTGGCGTTCGCGATCTACCACACGCTCATCCGCGACGCCGGCGCCGTGAACACCTCGCTCGTGGCCTACCTCTCGCCCGGCTTCTCGGTCTTCTACGGCGCGCTCATCCTCGACGAGCGCATCGGTCCCGGGGCGATCGGCGGGCTCGTGCTCATCCTCGCCGGGTCGTGGCTCGCGGCCTCAGACCCCGCCCGTGAGCGCGCCGCCGTGCCCCTCGATGCCCAGTAGGTGCACTTTCAGGTCGATGCCGCCGCCGTAGCCGCCGAGCGCGCCGCCGGTCCGCACCACGCGGTGGCAGGGCACGACGATCGGGATCGGGTTCGAGCCGAGGGCGTTGCCGGCGGCCCGGACCGCGGCCGGGGAGCCCGCCGCCGAGGCCACCTCGCGGTAGCTCGTGAGCTCCCCGAAGGGCACTCGGTTCGTGGCCTGGAGCACCCTGCGGGTGAACGGACCGCGCACGAGCGCCCAGTCGATCGGCAGGTCGAAGCTCTGCAGCCGCCCGGCGAAGTAGTTCTCGAGCGCCCGGCGCACCGGGTCGAGCCGCGCCGGCGATTCGAGCACGCGCGGCGACACGCGCTCGGCCAGCTCGGCCACCACGTTGGCCTGGTCCTCGGATGCCCACGAGACCCGCACGAGGCCGCGGGCAGTCGAGGCGACGGTGAGCGCCCCGATCGGGGTGTCGGCGCTCGCGTAGGCCACGTCGAGCAGCCCCTCAGCGTCGGCGACGTCGGTGAACCGCGCCGCGGCGCGGCGAGCGGCATCGCCCACCTCGGCCGGACGCGTGAGCTGTTCCTCCAGGGAGACCATCAGGCCGCCACCACCTCTCTGAGCTTCGACAATGCTTCGTGGACGTTTTGCCGCGCGGTCGCCTCCGAGCAGCCGATGGCCTTGCCCACCTCGCGGAACGGGAGATCGCCCGCGAAGCGGTAGAGCACTGCCGCGCGCTGCCGCGGGGGAAGCTCGCGAACCTGGTCC
>JACCYP010000144.1 GCA_013696425.1 Thermoleophilaceae bacterium | reverse complement strand
TCGCGGAGACGCGTCGGCGAGCAGGCGATCAAGGTCACCCTGTTTCTCGCCGCGGTCCTCTCGATCGTCACCACGAGCCTGATCGTGCTCTCGCTGATGCGCGAGACGATCGTGTTCTTCCAGGACGTGCCCTTCAGCGAGTACTTCGGCGGCACGGACTGGTCGCCGCTGTTCAAGCCGGCGAGCTTCGGCGTGCTGCCGCTGATCGTCGGAACCTTCCTGATCACCGCGATCGCGCTTGTGGTCGCCATTCCGCTGGGCCTCGGCTCGGCGATCTACCTCTCCGAGTACGCGAGCCCACGAGTGCGCCGCGCGCTCAAGCCCGCACTCGAGATCCTCGCGGGAGTGCCGACCATCGTGTTCGGCTTCTTCGCACTCACCTTCTTCACCCCCGAGATTCTTCAGGCGCTGTTCGGCTCGGAGATCAAGATCTACAACGCGGCGGCCGGCGGCATCCTCGTGGGATTCATGGTCATCCCGACCATCGCGTCGGTGGCCGAGGACGCGATGTCCGCGGTGCCGGGCTCCCTGCGCGAGGGCTCCTCGGGCCTCGGCGCCTCGAAGTTCCAGACCTCCGTGCGGGTCGTGTTCCCCGCCGCGCTCTCGGGCATCGTCGCCGCCGTGGTGCTCGGCGCCTCGCGCGCCATCGGCGAGACGATGATCGTTCTCATCGCCGCCGGGCAGATCGCCTCGATGAGCCTCGACCCCGGTGCACCCCACTACACGATGACCTCGTTCATCGCCGCCACCGGCAAGGGCGACATCCCCACGGGCAGCACTGCCTACAAGACGATCTTCGCGGTGGGGACAACGCTGTTCGTGATCACGCTGCTGCTCAACATGATCACGATCCGCTTCGTGAGGAAGTACCGGCAGGTGTACGAGTGAGGCTCACCCGATGAGCGGCGCCACCACCACCGGGGGGCGCGTCTCGCAGCCAGAGTCAGCGATCCCGCCCGCTGAGCGCAAGCGCCGCGCGGTCGACCTCGCCTTCCGCTTCGCGCTCCTCTCCTGCCTGTTCATAGCGGTGTTGCTGCTCGTCGTGCTCCTCGTGGATGTGGTCGAGGCCGGCGCCGGGTCGATCTCGTGGAACTTCATCACCAACTTCGGCTCCTCGAGTGCGGACAGGGCCGGGATCAAGGCCGGGATCTACGGAACCCTGCTGCTGATGGCCGTGTGTGCCGTGTTCATCGTCCCGGTGGGCGTCGCCAGCGCGATCTACCTCGAGGAGTACGCAGACGAGACGCGCTGGTGGAACAAGCTGATCGAGGTGAACATCCAGAACCTTGCCGCGGTTCCCTCGATCGTCTACGGCATCCTCGGCCTGGCGTTCCTCGTCCGCGGGCCGCTCTCGCTCGGGAACGTGGTGATGGCCGGCGGCCTCACCCTCGGCCTGCTGGTGCTCCCCGTGGTGATCATCTCCGGGCGCGAGGCCATCCGCGCGGTGCCCCCGTCGATCCGCGAGGGCTCGATGGCGCTCGGCGCGACCCAATGGCAGACGATCTGGAAGCAGGTTCTCCCCGCCTCGATCCCAGGCATCGCGACCGGCGTGATCCTCGCGCTCTCCCGTGCGATCGGCGAGACCGCGCCGCTGATCGTGGTCGGCGCCGCCACCTTCGTCGCCTTCGATCCCGACTTCTTCTCGCAGTTCACCGCGTTGCCGATCCAGATCTTCGACTGGATCTCGCGCCCGCCCAGCGAAGCCAACAACTTCCGCCCCCTCGCAGCCGCCGCGATCGTGATTCTCATGGCGCTGCTGCTGCTCATGAACGGAGCGGCCATCTGGCTACGAAACCGTTACGAACAGAAGTGGTAGGTGGTCTACATTGCCCAAGCAGATGACTGAACCGACACCAGAGGGACAGAAGGAGGCCGAAGCGCAGCGCGCCACGGAGAGCCCGGCCACCCAGCCTCTCGAGCCTGCTGCCTCCGAACACCCCTCCGCGGGCACCGCGGCGAGGATCTTCGACCTCGAGGACGTGTCCGTGGCCTACGGCGGCAAGCCCGCCGTGCGCGGAGTGAACTTCCCCGTCCACAAGAACGAGGTGACCGCACTCATCGGTCCCTCGGGCTGTGGCAAGTCGACGCTCATCCGCTGCCTGAACCGGATGAACGACCTCATCCCGACCGCCTCGGTGAGCGGCAAGGTGATGTACCACGGTCAGGACCTCTACGGGAAGGACGTGGACGCCGTCCAGGTGCGCAAGCGCATCGGCATGGTCTTCCAGAAGCCGAACCCGTTCCCCAAGTCGATCTACGACAACATCGCCTTCGGCCCACGGGTGACCGGGATGAAGGGCGACATGGATCAGATCGTCGAGTCGGCGCTCACGCGCGCCGCGCTGTGGGACGAGGTGAAGGATCGCCTGAAGACGAACGCGTTCGGCATGTCGGGCGGCCAGCAGCAGCGCCTGTGCATCGCGCGCACGCTCGCCACGAGCCCCGACGTGGTGCTGATGGACGAGCCGTGCTCGGCGCTCGACCCGATCTCCACCGGCAAGATCGAGGACCTGATGGCCGAGCTCAAGCAGGACTACTCGATCGTCATCGTCACCCACAACATGCAGCAGGCTGCACGCGTGTCCGACAAGACGGCCTTCTTCACCGTGGAGCTCGACGACAACGAGAACCGCTCGGGCCGCGTGGTCGAGTACGACGACACGCAGAAGATCTTCACCAACCCCAGTGACGAGCGCACCGAGGCCTACGTCACGGGCAAGGTCGGCTAGGGGCCTCATGGCCACCGAGCCGCGCGGCGAGTACCAGGAGCAGCTGCGGGACCTCGAGACCTCCGCCCTCGGCGGGCTCGACCTCGTCTGCTCAGCTCTCGACCGGGCGCTCGAGGTCGTGCAGCACCAGGACGTGGAGCTCGCGTCGATGGTCATCAACGACGACGACCGCATCGACGGCCGCTACCTCGAGGTGCACCAGACGCTGCTGTCACTGCTCGCGACCCAGGCGCCGGTGGCCACCGACCTGCGTGTGATCGCAGCGATCATGCATGTCATGAAATGCGTCGAGCGGATGGGCGACCAGTGCGTGAACATCGCGAAGCTCGTGCCGCTCGCCGGCCACGAGCCGCCCACCGATCCCGAGGTGCTCGACAAGATCGCCGCGATGGGCGGCCAGGCGAAGTCCCAGGTGCAGCAGTCGAAGGCCGCCTTCGCCGGGCGCAACGTGGACCTCGCCGAGGACCTCGTGCGCCAGGACAACCAGATCAACCGCCTGAACCGCGAGGTGTTCCAGCTCGCGCTGGTGCGCGGCGACGATCCCGATCGGCGCGAGTGGCTCATGCACATGATGCTCGCGGCCCGGGCGCTCGAGCGCATCGGCGACAACGCCGTGGACATCGGCGAGCAGGTGGCGTTCGTGGTCACCGGACTCTTCCGCGAGTTCACCGACGCCTCGCACCCCGAGCTCGCGCGCTAGAGCGAGCCCGCTTCAGCGCTCCGCGCCGGGCACCTGCGCGCGACCCTGCGGGAACAGCAGCGCGGCCGCCTGCTGCATGCCGACCGACATGGTCGGGTAGGCGTGGATCGCCTGCGCGAGGCGGCCCGCGAACGCGCGCGACTGCATGACGAGCACGGCCTCGTGGATCATCTCCCCGGCGCCCTCGCCCACCACGTGCGCGCCGAGCAGGCGCCCGCCGGTGGGACCGCCGAGCGGCCATCGGCGGTGTACGACGAGCTTGATGAAGCCGTCGGTGCGCCCGACCATCTTCGCCCGGTCGACGGCAGCGAGCGGCAGCGTCGTGGCCTCGACGGCATCGCCGTGCTTCGCGCGGGCCTCACCCTCCGTCATGCCGACGCTCGCCACCTCCGGGTCGGTGAACGTCACGCGCGGGATCACGCGATAGGACACCCGCGCACGCCCGCCGGCGGCGTTCGTGCCGGCGGCCATCCCCTCCTGCGCCGCGGAGTGCGTGAACTGGGCGCCGCCGGTGATGTCGCCCGCGGCGTACACGCCCTTGCGCGAGGTGCGCATCCGCGCGTCTGTCTTCACGTAGCCGTCCGGTCCGAGCTCGACTCCCTCGATCCCCTCGAGAGAGGGCCTGCGCCCGGCCGCCAGCAGCACGAGATCGGCGTCGATACCCGCCGCGGTCGCGCCGAGGCGCACGTCGATGCCCTCGGCGCGCAGCGCCGCCAGCACCGCCTCGCCGGCTTCGGGCTCCTCGGAGCCGAGCAGTCGCTCGTGCTGCTCGTACACGGTCACCTCGGAGCCCAGGCGCGCGAACGCCTGGGCGAGCTCGAGGCCGGTGGCGGCGCCGCCGACTACAGCGAGCCGGCGCGGCAGCTCCTTCAGATCGAAGACCGTCTCGTTGGTGACGGTGGGGAGATCGCCCACATCCACCGTCACCGGCTGGGTGCCCGTGGCGAGCACGATGGCCTTGGCGTCGAGCCCGTCGAGGCCGTGCACGCCCGGGATCACCTCGATGCCCTCGCGCTCGAACACCTCCGCCGACTCCTCGGCCGCGATGCCGTCGACCACCTTGTGCACCTGGCCCATCACCGTCGCGAACTCGAGCGGAGGTGGCTCGAGGCCGAGCGCGCGGGCGCGCACCGGAATCCGCGTTGCCTCGATCAGGGTCTTCGAGGGCACGCAGCCCCAGAAGGTGCAGTCGCCGCCGAGGCGGGGAGCCTCGCGCTCGGCGATCGCGACCCGTGCGCCCTTCGCCTTCGCCGCGCGCGCGGCGGTCATCCCCGCCGTGCCGCCGCCGATGCAGATCACGTCGTAGCGCGCGCTCATCTCCCCCCTACCCTAGGAGGCGTGGAGAGCGTGTGGGACTACCCGCGGCCCCCGGCGCTCGTCGCATGCGATGCGCGGGTGCGGATCGAGTTCGCCGGCGTGGTGATCGCACGCACCGGCCGCGCGCTGCGCGTGCTCGAGACCCGCCTCTCCGCTCGGCTGGTAGCCGGCGGGCGCGAGACCGCTACCAAGTCCCCGTTCTGACACCGCCCGCAACGACTCGGCTGAGTGGTGTTGGCCTCTGAGATGAAGACAAAGCTCACCACCTCTGTCGTCCTGGCCGCCACCGCGATCGCCTGCGGGGCCTCAGCCGCCCCCGCCGCCGCCGTCTCGGTCCCCACCTTCGGCATCGGTGACCAGAAGCCGACGATGTTCAACGACCCGCTCTTCAGGGACCTCGGCGTGCGGCGCACGCGCATCTTCGTGCCGTGGAACGTCGCGCTCGTGCCCGGCGAGCGCGCCCGCTTCGAGACCTGGCTCACCGAGGCCCGGGGCGCGGGCACCGAGCCGCTCGTGGCCTTCAACCACTCGCGCGAGGCGCAGTGCCCGCGGAAGAACTGCCGCGTGCCCAGCGTCAAGCAGTACAAACGGGCGTTCCTCGCCTTCAAGCGCAAGTTCGGGCGCAAGGTCCGGGTTGTCTCGCCGTGGAACGAGGCGAACCACCAGACCCAGCCGACCGGCAAGAACCCCAAGCGTGCCGCGGAGTTCTACAACATCGTCCAGCGCTATTGCCGCGGCTGCAGGATCGTCGCGCTCGACCTACTCGACTCCGGCAACCAGCGCCGCTACCTGCGCACGTTCATGCGCTACGCGAAGAAGAAGCCGCGCTACATCGGCCTGCACAACTACTCGGACGTGAACCGCCGCCGCACGAGCGGGCTGAAGCGACTGATCTCAGAGATCAAACGCGACAAGCGCCTGCGCCGCACCCAGATCTGGCTCACCGAGACCGGCGGCATCGTCCGCTTCGAGACCGACTCCGGGAAGGTCCCATTCCGCTTCTCACCGGCCCGCGCGGCCAGCCGCACGAACTACCTGTTCAAGGTCGCGCGCGAGTACCGCCGCAATGTGAGGCGCGTGTACCTCTACCAGTGGAACATCGACACCTCCGGCAACCGCTTCGACGCCGGCCTGATCGACGAGAACGGCCGCAAGCGCCCCGCCTACGACGTGGTGAAGCGCTACCGGAAGTACTTCCGGTAGCGCCGCACCCCGCTCTGCCTACGGCGCGTACTTCGCCTGGCAGTCCTGCACCGCGCTCACGTCGGTGCCGGCGTCAGCCAGGCAGCCGGTGAGCTTCGAGGCGTTGTCGAGCCGCTTGCTCGCCTCGTCGGTTGCGCCCTTGGTCGAACCGCTCGTTCCACCCGACTCCTTGCTCGCCTCGTCGATGCGCTTCTGTGACGCGTCGAGCTGCTTCTGACCCTGGTCGAGCGCCTGCTGGGACTGGTCGAGCGCCCGGCTGGTCTGCTTGTCGGCGTCGTCGAGCGCGGGCTTCACGACCGCGAAGTAGATGACGGCCATCAGCGCCAGGCTGAAGACGAACATGACGAGCCGCGCGAGCGGGCTGACGGCGTAGATCCTCATGAGTCCAAACCCCCTGTGTCGGATGCGAATTTCACTGTGGGGCGAGTATCCGGCCGGGCAGGCGCGCGCGCAGTATCGAGACGGTCTCCCGTCAGTCTCAGCCCGCGTTAGTTGAGGCTCGGGTCCGGTGGCATCCGGGCCACCAGCGCGTACTGCGGCCCGAGGCGCTCGAGCACCACGCCCCAGAGGCCCTCGGGATCCGCCGTGAACACGTCGTTGGGGCCCGCGGGAGCGAGGATCCAGTCCTCGCGCTCGAGCTCCTCGTCGAGCTGGCCGGGGCCCCAGCCGGCGAACCCCGCGAACGCCCGCGCGCGGCCGATGCGCTCGGCCACCTCGCCCATGTCGGCCTCCGAGGACAAGAGGCCGATCGAGCCGGTGGCGATCACGGCCGCCGGATCCTCCTCCGGGAACTCGGCCACCACCACGATGGCCGTGGTCTGCACGGGTCCGCCGACGTGCAGCGGCTCCTCGTCACCGATCAGCGCGGAGAGCTCGTCGGCCGCCTCGGCGGCGCGAGTCTCGGTCGCGCGGTTCAGCACCACGCCGAGGGCGCCCTCGTCACCGTGGTCGACCATCAGCACCACCGAGCGGGCGAAGTTCGGGTCCTGCAGCTGCGGCGCCGCGACGAGGAGCTGGCCCTTGACGGAGTCCAAGACGCTGAGCGTAGTCCTCTGCGAGACTGCCGGACGCATGAGGGTCCTCGTCACAAGCTCGCGCACGCCGTTCGCCATCGACGCCATCCGCAAGCTTGCCGAGGCCGGTCACGACGTGTGGGCCGCCGACGTCTACGACGCCTCCCCCGGCAGCCACTCGAAGTACCTGAAGGGCCATTTCACGACGCCCGAGCCGGACAAGGACGCCGAGGCCTTCATCGACTCGATCGAGAAGATCGCGACCGAGACCGAGCTCGACATGGTGCTGCCCGCGTTTGAGGAGGCCTTCTACATGGCCACCCAGCACGAGCGCCTCGACGAGGTGGCGACCATCTTCACCGGCCGCTTCCCCGCCCTCGCCCGGCTGCACGACAAGGGCACCTTCAAGCACTACGTCCAGGGGCTCGGGCTGCCCGTGCCCGAGACGATCGTCGCGCGCGACGACGCCGAGCTGAAGGAGGCCACCGGGAAGTGGGAGCACTGGTTCGCCCGCGCGGCGTTCTCGCGCGGCGGCGTGGGCCTGCTCACCAACACCGGCCCGCTGGCGGCGAAGGGGACGGTCGAGGACATCCACCCGACCGCCGAGGAGCCCTGGCTCGTGCAGCCGTTCGTGGACGGCCCGATGCTGTGCACCTACTCGATCGTCCACGGCGGCGAGGTCGCCAGCCACATCGTCTACAGGGCGCCGCGCCAGTGGCAGCACTCGACCGCGATCGAGTTCGAGTCGATCGACGGCCAGCCGACGCTCGACATCGTGAACGTGATGGTGAAGGACATGGACTACACAGGCCAGCTGTCCTTCGACTTCGTTGACGGGGAGGACGGCCTGACGCTGATCGAGTGCAACCCGCGCATGACCGACGGCATGCTGATGGTGAACTCCGACGAGCTCTCGACGGCCCTGTTTAACCCCCCCGCCGAAACGCACCTGATCGAGCCCGGCCGCACTCTCGCCCTCGACTTCGCGGTGTTCGCCGACATGTTCACCCACGGCATCAAGGAGATGCCCGGGTCGATCCACGAGCTGCGGACGATGAGGGACCCCGCCTCGGGCTGGCACGACCACATGCCGGCCTTCTACAACTTCCTCGCCCTGGCCCACCACGCCGGGCTCTCGCTAAAGGAGCACAAGGGCATCTACGAGGCGATGGCCGACGGGATGACCTGGGACGGCCAGCCCATTCCGGGCATGAGCGACGCCGACGCGAAGGCGCTCGCCGACCTCGAGTCCTCCGCCTGAGCCGCGCGGGCCCCGCCTGCGTAGTCCTTGCATGGACCCACTCAAGGCAGGTGCAACCGCCTTCGGCGGCTTCCGTGTGGCCTACGGCCTCGGGCTGTTCGCGGTACCCGAGAAGACGGCCAAGAACTGGCTCGGCCCCGACATCGAGCGCGGTCCCACGCAGGTGGGCGCGCGTGCGCTCGGGTTCCGCGACGCGATCGTGTCCGCGGGCGTAGTCGGGGCGGTCGCGACGGGCGCTCCCGTGCGGCCGTGGCTCGCCGCGTGCGCTCTGGGCGATCTCGGGGACATAGCCGCGACGCTCAAAGTTGCCGACGAGCTACCGCAGGGTGCCGGCTGGAAGACGGCCCTCGTGGCCGGCTCCTTCGCGGCCATGGGCATCGCCCTGGCCGCGGCCTTCGACCCCTAGCGACGGCTGCGCCGCTTGCCGCGGCGCTTCTTCTTGGCGCGCTTCTTCGCCTTTGCCTTCTTCTTGGACTTGGCCTTCGGCTTCGTCTTGGCGACGGGCTGGGGTGAGCCGGCGCGCGGCACCTGTACGGCAGCGGGCGTCTCGGCTCCGGCCGCGGGGGCGTCCGCGCCGGCCGCGGGAACCTCAACAGGGGGCGTGACCGGATCCCTGTCAGGCGGTTCGACCACCGGCGATGCGGGCTTGCCGTGGTCGAGCCAAGCCGCGTCGCTGCCGGCGGCGGCGCGCAGGCGCGAGTTCTCATGGCCGGTGCGGGGCAGGGCGAAAGTCGCTCCGGCGGCGGCGCACGCGTCCTTCGCGTCCTCGAAGGTCACCGCTTGCGGCGTGAGGCTGTAGGCGCCGTCCTTCACGCACGCGGCGCGCTGCTTGGCGGTGCAGGAGTCCTTGACCCAACGACCATCGGCGCGCTGCTTGGTGCAGGTGCCCGCTGCGAGCGCGGGCTCCTCGCCGGGCGCGAAGCTCCAGACGAGCGCCTCGAGGCGGCCGTCCTTGGGCAGAAGCTGGTCCATGCCGAGCAGATCGACGCCGCAGCGGGCCATGTGGCCGACGCTCGCGGTGGTCATCGGCTGGCCGCGGTCGGGCGCGCGGGTCGGGTCGGGCGCGCGGGCGATCCAGGTCGAGTCCTCGAACACGCGCATGATCTTGCTGTCGTAGGTCGCCTCGCGCGTGTCGTTCGAGTCGCAAGCCGGGAAGGCCGAGAAGTCGTCTGCGTTTGGGCTCTCGTCGTGCTCGCGGTCCCAGCCGTAGACGTGTGAGCCCCAGCCGGTGTTGCAGTTGCCGACGAGCACGACCTGCTTGCCGGCCTTGCGCACGTCGTCGCGGCTGAGCGAGTTGATCGGGAGCCCGGCGCAATCGCGGCCGGGCGAGTTGCCGGAGGGCTTCATCACGCGATTGCCGAGCTTCTCGTCCAGCAGGCGCTTGGTCTCGGTGTAGCCGGCGCCGTCCTGGATCGCGTCCTCGAGGTAGAGGAGGATCACTTGGTCCTTGTTCGCGGGCTTCGCGAGCCAGGTGTCGATGTCGCCGAGCACCTCGCCGAGCAGGCGCTCGGTGGTGCAGCCGACGTGGCCCTCGCTCTTGGGGCGGGCGTGGCACACGACCGGGCCCTGGCCCTTGGCCGCGAGGGTCGGGAACCAGTGGATGTCGAGCTCGAGGGAGCGGACGTCCACGTCGAGCTGCTCGGTGAGCGAGAGCTGCTGGTTGGAGTCGGTGTGGGAGACGGTCGGCATCTCGCTGGGCGAGTTGAAGGAGTTGTGCGTGCCGATCCAGGGCGTGTTGCGCAGCGGCAACTCGCCGGCGAGGTCGTACTGGAACGCGAGGGCGCGGTGGGTCTGTGACGCGCGGTACTCGCCGACCTCCTCGCGCAAGACCCTGCGGCCGACCTGCGACCAGCACATGTCGTCGGTGAGCACGCCGAGGCGGCGGCACTCGGCGGAGGCGCGCTCGCCGAGCTTCGCGAGGCCGGTACACATCGCGGCCGAGGGTGCGTTCTCCTCGCAGGCCTCCACGAGCGGCCCGAGGTCGGACTCGGCGTGGGCCGGAGCGGCGAGGGCGAGCAGGGCGAGGGCGGCTGTGAGGGCGGTTTTCATCTGGTTACGAAAGATGTAACGGCCGACCCGGGCCGGAACTGTCGCGATAATCCCGGCAATGGAAGCCGCGAACCCTCCGAACGCCCTCTCCGAGAGCCGTCGCACCGGCATCAAGCTCGTGATCGCGCTCGCGGCGCTGATGTGGCTGTTCGAGATCGTCGACTCGATCCTCGGCGGCGATCTCGACGCCTACGGCATCGAGCCGCGCGACACCGACGGGCTCGCCGGCATCCTCGCCTCGCCGTTCCTGCACGCCGGCTTCGGGCACCTTTTCGCCAACACGATCCCGTTCGTGATCCTCGGTGTGGTGATCGCGTTCGGCGGCGCGGTGCGGGTGCTCGCGGTGACCGCCATCGTTGCGCTCGTGAGCGGCCTCGGCACGTGGCTGATCGCGCCCGAGAACACGATCCATATCGGTGCGAGCGGCGTGGTGTTCGGCTACGCGACCTACCTGATAGCGCGCGGGATCTTCAACAGGGATCTGCTCGAGATCGCCGTCGGGCTCGTTGTGGGCGCGGTTTGGGGCGGCACGCTGCTGGCGGGGCTCGAGCCCCAGGAGGGCATCTCCTGGCAGGGCCACCTGTTCGGCGCGATCGGCGGAGTGATCGCGGCGGCCATGCTCAAGCGCGAGGCGGCGAACAAGCCGGCGGCGACCTAGACCCCCGGGGGTCGTGGCAGACGGCGGCCTCGGGCTCGGCAGCGGTTTCGGCGCCTACTAGCCGGCTTCGAGCATCGGCCCGAGCAGATGCTCGACGTGGTCGAGCGGTGCGGTACTGCGATCGATGCGGCACATGAGCAGTGCGCCCTCGAACGCGCAGACGGCGAGATCGGCCATGTCCTCGGCGCGCTCTTCGCTCCAGCCGCGCTCGCGCATGAGCCCGCGCAGGATCCGGCGCCACTCGTCGAACACCTCTGAGGCCGCCTCACGCAGCTCCGGCTCGCGCCAGCCCTCCTGCGCGACGGCGCCCACGGGGCAGCCGGCCGCGTAGTCCGTCGCCACGAGGGAGCGGCGGAACACGTTGCAGATCTCGGCGAGCGCCGCGGCCGGACCGTCCTGCTCGGCGTGGCTCATGATCGTCGCCGCGTGCGCGCCCGAGAGGCGCACGGCCTCGGACACCATCTGGCGCTTGCCTCCGGGGAAGTGGTGGCTGATCGATCCGCGGGGTGTGCCGGAGTGCTCGACCACGTCGCGGAAGCCGGTGCCGGCGATGCCGTTGCGGCGCACCAGCTCGGCTGCGCTCGCGACCATCCTGGATTTCGTATCTGTGCGCTCGGTCACGGTTCGTTGACTCTGGCAGGGCGGACGGCCACTATGACAGCCGTACTATGACTCGCGTCATAGAAGCACCCCGGAAGCGCGTCGTGCTGATCGCCTGCGCGGGCGCCTACCTGGCGTTCCTCGACACGACGATCGTGAATGTCGCGTTCCCCGACATCGTCGCGTCGTTCCCCGATGCTGGGCGGGCCGAGCTCTCGTGGGTGCTCGACGCCTACTTCATCGTGCTGGCGGCGCTGCTCGTTCCCGCCGGGGGGATCGCCGACCGCCTCGGGCGCAAGCGTGTGTTCCTGTTCGGGGTCGCGGCGTTCGTGCTCACCTCACTCGCCTGCGCGCTGGCGCCGAGCTGGGAGTTCCTCATCGCGGCCCGTGTGCTCCAGGGCGGGGCGGCCGCGATCATCGCGCCCGTCTCGCTGGCGCTGCTGCTGCCCGAGTACACGCTCGAGAAGCGTGCGAGCGGGGTCGCGCTGTGGGGCGCGGCGGCCGCGCTCGCGGCGGCGTCGGGGCCCACGCTCGGCGGCTTCCTCGTGGAGCTCGGCGACTGGCGCCTCATCTTCCTCGTGAATCTGCCGCTGGGGGCGGCGGTCTACTGGGCCGGGCGGCGCGTGCTCGACGAGAGCCGCGACGAGACCGCCGGGCTGCCGGACCTGGCGGGCGCCGCGCTGCTCGCGCTCGCGCTCGGCCTGCTGGCCCTCGGCATCGTCGAGGGCGAGGGCTGGGGCTGGACGAGTGCGAAGGTGCTCGGGAGCTTTGCCGCCGGATTCGCGGTGCTCGGAACGGTGGCTTTCCGCAGCCTGCACCACCCGCGCCCTGTGGTGGATCCGGAGCTCATGCGCATCCGCTCCTTCGCGTGGGCGAACGCCGGGACGTTGCTGTTCGCGGCTGCCTTCTTCGCCACGATCCTCGGCAACATCCTCTTCCTCACCTCGGTGTGGCAGTACAGCGTGCTCGAGGCCGGCGCGGGCACCATTCCCGGCCCGCTGCTGTCCGCGATCGTCGCCGCTCCCGCCGGGCGGCTGGCCGAGCGGTTCGGCTTCCGCGCGGTGATCGTGCCGGGCACATTGATCTACGTGGCCGGGCTGCTGGTGCTGCGCAGCGCGGGCCCGGAGCCCGACTATCTCGGCGTGTGGCTGCCCGGGCAGGCGCTCACGGGCATCGGCATCGGTCTGGCGTTCACCTCGCTCGGGGCGGCCGCCGTGGCCGAGATCGCGCCCGAGCGCTTCGGCACAGCGAGCGCGGTGAACTCCGCGTTCCGCCAGTTCGGTGCCGTGCTCGGCACCGCCGTGCTGGTGGCGATCATCGGTGAACCGCTCGGCCTGCAGGAGGCGCTCGCCGCATCCGATCGCGCATACCTCTTCGCGGCGGCCTGCACGCTTGCATCGGGCGTGGTGGCGCTCGCGCTGCGGCCGGGCCTATCGAGATCCGAGCCGCCGCAGGAACGCCGCGAGGCGCTTGTCGTATAGGCGCGGGTCGACGTTCCACGAGGAGGTGTGCGCCGCCGTCGGCAGTTGGAAGTAGGTCAAGTTCTCCGGCAGCGCGCGGGCGAACTTCGTGGTGTCCTCCGGCGGCACGAGCGGATCCTCGAGCCCCTGGAAGAGCAGGATCGGCACGCCCTCGAAGTCCTTGGTGTGCTTGAGCTCGTTCAGCTGGTCGTAATCGATGTCGGCGCGCTCCTTCACCGTGAACTGCACCGGCTTGGAGATCACGGCGAGGTTCCTCTTGGCGGCCTGGCTCGAGAGGATCGACTGCCAGTCGAGCGCGGGTGAGTCGAGCACGAGCGCGGATACACGCGGCGCGAGCTTCGACTTCCGCACGAAGCGCGTGATGATGGCCCCGCCCATCGACTCGCCCACCAGCACGAGGCGCTCGGCGCCGTTGTCGAGCGCGTAGCGCGCCGCGGCGTCGAGGTCCTCCCACTCGGTGTAGCCGAGGTGGATCAGCCCGCCCGGCGCCTTGGGCGCGCCGACGTCGTTGCGGTAGGTGATGAGCAGCGTGGGCAGGCCGGCCTTGCTCAGGGTCGGGAGGTCACGCAGCCCGGCGGCCGGGCTGCCGTCGAGGCCGTGCACGTAGATTGCCCAGGTCTTCGAGCGCCCGGCCGTCTTCCACGCCGGCATCGGGCCGAGCTTCGTCGGCACCTTCACCGAGCGGTATGGGATCCCGCGTGCGGCGAGCGGGTTCGACTTCCACACCACCGGGTTGAACACGCCTTTCGTGCCCGGTTTTAGCTCGCCCTCGACCTCCGTGAGCCGGCGAGTAACGGTGTCCTTGGTCTGCGAGCGCACGGGGCCGACGATCGCGTGGCCGTCCTTCCACTCGAAGGCGTAGGTGCCCGGCCGCTCGGTGGCCCGATCGCGCTCGAGCACGATCGTCTCGCCGGACGCGCTTCGCGCCTCGATGCCCTCGACCTTGATCGTGTAGGGCCCGCCCTCGTGGTCGGGCTTCAAGAGCTCCTCGGAGAAGTACCAACTGGCGCCCGCGACGGCCACGGCCACGGCCACGAGGGCGGCGGTGAGACCGATGACGATCCAGCGTCGCATGGGCGCCAGCCTAAGCCCACTGCCACAA
>JACCYP010000137.1 GCA_013696425.1 Thermoleophilaceae bacterium | reverse complement strand
GGCCGTGACCGTGCTGGCGCTCGCCCTGCGCCTCGCGCTCGGGGTCGCCCGTGCCGGCCCGGACGGCCTCCACCAGGTCTTCGGCGACAGCTGGGAGGCCGGTAACGAGTACCTGCCGTCCCTGCCGGCGGTGGAAGTCGGGGGCCTCGGCTGGTTCCTCGACCGCTTCGCCGAGCTCGTGCCCGTGCTGCCCGTGCACTCGGCCGGCCACCCGCCGGGGATCTTCGTGGTGCTGCACACGCTCGGCATCTCCTCCTCCGAGGGCATGGCGGCGCTCGTGATCGCGGCCTCGGCGCTCACGGCGCCGCTCACCTTCGCGCTTGCCCGCACCCAGCTCGAGGAGCGCCCCGCGCGTGTCGCCGCGGTGCTCTTCGCCTTCGCCCCTGTGGCTGTGCTCTACGGCGCAGCGTCGGCCGATGCGCTCTTCGCCGCCGTATCGACCGCGGCCGCTGCACTGCTGCTCGCGAAGCCTCTGCTCGCGCGCGCCGCCGGCACCGTGGCGCTCGCCGTCGCGTCGTTCTTCAACTGGGCACTGCTCGGCATCGGTGCGTGGGTGGTGTTCGTGGCGTGGGCACGCGAGGGCCTGCGCCGGGCGCTGCTCCTCGGCGCCGCCTGCGGGGTGGTGCTCGTGGCGTTCTACGCGGGGCTCTACGCGGTGAGCGGCTTCGACCCGCTCGGCACGGTCAACGCCACAGGGGAGGTCTACCGCGTGAGCCTGGCGCGCATCCGGCCGTACGAGTTCTGGCTGTTCGGATCGCCCACGGCGTTCCTGGTCGCGCTCGGCCTCCCGATCACGTGGTACGCCGCGCGCGCAGCCAGCGAACGCCAGGCCACGGCCCTTGCGCTTGCCGCGCTCCTCATCATCTCGGCGGTGCTCGGTTTCACCAAGGCCGAGACCGAGCGCATCTACCTGTTCATGGTCCCGCTTGCGTGCGTCGCCGCGGCTGCCGTGATCCCGCGCGAGCGGCTCGAGCCCGTGCTCTGGCTGCTCGCCGCCCAGGCGCTGGGCGCCGAGCTGCTATTCGCCACCGTCTGGTGAGAGCAGCTGCAGCTGGTTGGTCTTCGGGCTGACGACGAACACGCGCCCGCGACGGCTGTCGACGGCGACGGTGTTCGGCTGGCGAATCGTCGGGAACTCGCGGAGCTTCCGCCGGTCGGTGAGCTCGACCAGCTTGTTCTCCGCTGTGAGCGTGACCCAGAAGCGGCGCTTGGGCCGGTCGGCCGCTACCCCGTAGGGCGCGCCCGGCATCGCGATCCGGCGCACCACCTGGACCTTGGGCTTCAGCCTCACGACGAGCACGGAGTTGCCCTGGGTGTCGACGATGAAGAAGCGGCCGGTGCCGTCACTCACCACGTGCGTTGGGCCCACCCCCGCGCCCGTCCGCCCCAGCGACCGGAGCGTCCTCGCGTCATAGACCTCGATCTCGCGCTCCTTCACCCCCACCGCCGCCACGAAGCCCCTCGATGCCGCCACGCCTCCGGGCTGAAGCGGCGCGTCGAGGCGGCGGATCTCCCTGCCGTTCTCGATCACCGACACGGTGTCGCCGAGCTCGTTGCCCACGAAGATGCGCTCGCCGGACGCGGCGGCGTCGTGGGGGTACTTGCCGACCTCGATCACCTCGGGCTCTCCGCCCCTCAGCGGCACGATCGCAAGCCGGTCGGCCCGCTCGGAGGCAACGAGGACCGGCCCGCCAGGCTCCACGAGCTGAAGGTGCCGGGGCGACTCCGGGATGGGCACCTCGCGCACGAGCCGGCCGCTCGCTCCGTCGAGGATCCCGAGCCGGTCGGGGTTGCGCAGCCCCACGGCCACCAGTCCGGTGAGCGGATCGGCCACGAGGCCCTCGGGCATTCCCGGCAGGTCGACCACGCGGCCCGCTGGGCGCTCGGTCAGGGCCGGCGCACGGGCGGGCTCGGCCACCGGCGGGAACTGCTCCGGCGAGGACCCGCACCCCCCGGCCGCCACAACGGCCAGCCCCAGCGCCGCCGCCAGCCCGGGTCTAGGCCACACGGCCGACCGCGAGCAGCCCGTGCCCGTAGCCCTCGCCCGTAGCCGGCTCGAGTGACCACAGCTGCTGCGCCAGCTCGCGCGCCGAGAGTCCGCCCGAGCGCTCCACCAGCCTCCGGCGGCGAGCGGCAAGCCCTTGGTGGACAGCGGCGGCGGGAGCCACCGGCAGCGGTGGAAGCGACTGGGTGAACTCGTCCAGCCGCTCGTCCTCGCCGGTCAGGAGCGCTCCAAGCGCGGGCCGCAGATGCGGCAGGCCGGGCCAGTAGCGACCTTCGCCGGCCTTGGGCCCGAACTGCACCGTGCGGTCGATCGCACCGGTGAACCGAAGACCTGCGCGCTCGAAGCGCGCCGCCAGCTCGTGCGGCAGCCACGGATGAACCATCACGTCCTGCGCGAGCCGGTAGGGCAGCGCACGGGCGCCACCGGGCTCGGTGTCCCATAGCCGCGGCCATTCGAGCGAATACAGGCCGAGAGCCTCGAGTGCGACCACCGAGCCGGGCCGTCCGTGCGCCGCGATGTCGCCCAGCAGCCGGTCGAGCTCGGCGGGGTCGAGGTGCGAGGCCACCCCGTAGGTGCCGAGATAGAGATCGAAGGGCGCCGGGCCCACCGGGCCGAGACCGTCACGGAGGTCGTGTGCCACGTGCGGGAGATCGGCCGGTGGCGACAGATCCAGCGCCAGGTACTCCTCGATTGACTCGCCGGCCATACCGGCTACGGCGCCATCGCCACTACCGAGGTCGACGACCCGGCCGCCGCCGGCTTCGGCGAGCAGGCGCGTGACCTGGCCATCCCAGAACGGCTGCTCGAAGCCCGCGCGTACCGCGTCCTCGAAAGAGATGGCATACGCGAGCGCGCTCACGGCGGCGAACTACCCGCGCGCGGGGATCTGAACCCGATCCGTAATTGAACCGTCACGTCCTGCAGCGAGTATCCAAAGTGTGGAACTCGCGCGTCCTCCGGGTCCCTTCCGGGCCGAGTTCTGGCGCAGCCCGCTGCGCGGACCCTGGCTGGCGTCGTTCCTCGGATCGCTGCTGCTGCCGATGATCGTGATCTGCGCGGTCACGGGCTTCCTCTCCCACGCCGCCTACAACCCCGGCCTCGACGGCAACGCGACACAGCGGGCGGGCGACGGCTTCGACCTCTACTTCTTCGACTGGCCCACGAGCCCCGCATGGATCTACGCCGTCAACCAGGGCCTGCACGTGATCACGGGGATCGTCGCGATCCCGCTGCTGTTCGCGAAGCTCTGGTCGGCTATCCCGAAGCTGTTCGAGTGGCCGCCGGTGCGCTCGCCCGCGCACGCCCTCGAGCGCCTCTCGCTCGCGCTCCTGGTGGGCGGCAGCCTGTTCGTGTTCTTCACGGGCATTCTCAACGTGCAGCTCTGGTACCCGTTCGGATTCGGCTTCCTGCCGGCTCACTACTACGGGGCGTTCATCTTCCTCGCCGCCCTCACGCTCCACGTCGCGATCAAGCTGCCCGTCGTGCGGAGGTCCTTCGGGGAGCGGGGTGTGGTTCGCCCGCTGCGCGACGACCTCGAGCACACGCGCCCCGAGGCATACGACCACGAGGCCGACTCGACGGCACCAGAAGCGCCGGCGGCGCCGACTCTCTCCCGGCGCGGCCTGATCGCCACCATCGGCGCCGGCTCGCTCGGGCTGTTCATCGTGAGCGCCGGGCAGGCGATCGGCGGTCCGCTGCGCCGCCTCGCGGTGCTGGCCCCACGCGGCGGGGACATCGGCGGCGGCCCGAACGCGTTCCCCGTGAACAAGTCCGCGGCCACGGCGAAGGTCACCCCGGCACTCGCCGGTGCGAACTGGCAGCTCCAGCTCGAGGGGCCGTCGCGGGCGAGCCTGTTCCGCTTCCAGCTCGCCGACATGGAGCAGCACACCGAGGACCTGCCGATCGCCTGTGTCGAGGGCTGGTCGACCACCCAGACCTGGACCGGCGTTCGCCTGCGCGACCTCGCGAAGATCGTCGGAGCGGAGAACGCGACCGAGCTCGTGGTGGAGTCGCTGCAGCCCACGGGCGCGTTCCGCAAGGCGGCATTCGCCCGCAACCAGCTCGACGATGAGCGCAGCCTGCTTGCCCTGCGCGTGAACGGCGAGGACCTCTCGCTCGACCACGGCTTCCCGGCGCGCATCATCATTCCCGGCGCTCCCGGCGTCCACAACACCAAGTGGGTGTCCTCCATGAAGTGGACGAGCTGATGCGGAGCTTCCGCGGCCTCTACGGCGCCGGCCCATTACACGCGCTCGGGCTGATCGCCTGCTTCGCGGTCACCGGCTACGCCGTGATCCGGATCTTCGACTTCGGCGGCGCGACCACGGTGCTCGTGTGGTTCGCGTGCGCGATCATCGCCCACGACGCGATCCTGTTCCCGCTCTACTCCGCGGCCGACCGCGTGGCCGAGCGGCTGCCGGGCGCCACGTCGGCGCCGCGCTGGATCAACTTCGTGCGCGTGCCGGCGATCGTCTCGGGCGTGATGCTGATCGTGTTCTTCCCGCTGATCTTCGAGAAGGGCCCGGCTTCGTACAAGGCGGCGACGGGCGAGACGCTCACGAACCAGTACCTCGAGGCCTGGCTCGCCATCACGGGCGGCGTGTTCCTCGTGGCCGCCGTGTTGCTCGGCGCCCACCTCGCCCGCGCGCGGCGCGCCGGTGGGACACTCGCCTCGTGAGCCCGGATCGCGGAACCGTGCTGGTCGTGGATGACGAGCCGACGATCGCCGAGGTGGTGTCGCGCTACCTCGAGCGCGCCGGCTACACGCCGCTCACGGCGGGCGACGGGCACAGGGCGCTCGAGCTGGCCGCCGGCGAGACGCCGGACCTGATCGTGCTCGACCTGATGCTGCCGGGAATCGACGGCCTGTCGGTGCTCAAACAGCTGCGCGACTCAGGCGGCAGGCGCGTGCCGGTGATCCTCCTGACCGCGAAGGGCGAGGCCTCCGACCGCGTGATCGGCCTCACGCTCGGCGCCGACGACTACGTCGTGAAGCCCTTCTCCCCCGCAGAGCTGGTGGCGCGCGTCGACGCCGTCCTGCGGCGCGTGAACCCGCCGGCCGACGAGGGCGGTGAGGTGCTCGCAATCGACGGCCTCGAGCTCGACCCCGGGAGCCAC
>JACCYP010000123.1 GCA_013696425.1 Thermoleophilaceae bacterium | reverse complement strand
CCCCCCCGGGGGGCCGGGCGGGGGCGTGACGAGGCAGCCGTGGTCGCGCACCACCGCGAGCTTTTCCTCGGCGATATCCGCGAGCGTGGGCCCTAGCCAGCGGGTGTGCTCGAGGCCCACGCCCGTGAGCACCTGCACCGACGACGGGATCACGTTCGTGGCGTCGTAGCGCCCGCCGAGACCGGCCTCGATCACCGCCACCTCCACGCCCGCGCGCGCGAGCTCGTGGTAGGTGGCCGCGGTGAGCGCCTCGAACTGGGTCACGCGCTCGTCGGTGGTCCGGTCCACGAGCTCCGCAGCGCGGCGGGCGCGGGCCACGGCCTCCTCGAACTCGAGGTTCCCGATCGGCTCCTCCCCCACCTCGATCCGCTCAGCGAAGCGCTCCAGGTGCGGCGAGGTGTAGGAGCCCGTGCGCAGACCACGGCGCTCGAGCAGCGCGGCGGTGAAGCGCACGGTCGAGGACTTGCCGTTGGTGCCCACGACATGGATTGAGGAGAAGCGGCGCTGGGGCATCCCGAGCGCCGTCATGAGCTTGTGCATGCGATCGAGGCCGAACCGCATCCCGAACATCTCGAGCCCGAGGAGATACTCCTCGGCGGGACTCAGCTGCCCAGCCGTGCCAGCTCCTCCTCGTAGCGCGCGAGCTTCTCGCGCTGGGCCTCGACCACCTCGGCCGGCGCCTTGGCGACGAACCCCTCGTTGGCGAGCTTCTTCTGGGCGCGGGCGATCTCGGCGCGCAGCTTCTCGCGCTCGCCCTCGCGCCGGCGCTCGACGCCCTCGGTGTCGATCTCATCGGCGGCGAGCACCTCGACCACCCCGCCCGGCACGGCCACCTGGGCCACGGCGTCGCCCGGATCGCCGACCCACTCGAAGCGCGCGAGGCGGGCCACCTGCTCCCCGAGGTCGCTGCGCGCGCGCAGCACCACGCGCGGGGGCACGTCGACCTCGTTGCGGTAGCGCCGCAGGGCCGTGATGGCGTCGATCTGGTCCTGCACGGGCTGCTCGTCCGTGAGCAGCGAGTCGTCGGGCTCGGGCCACCGCGCCGCAGCCAGCAGTCCCTCCGCGCCCGGCATGTGGCTCCACACCTCCTCGGTCACGAACGGCATCACCGGGTGCATCAGCAATAGGCACCGCTCGAGCACCCACAGCAGCGTCGCGGCCACGTCGGGATCGTTCTCGTAGAGGCGCGGCTTGGCCATCTCGAGGTACCAGTCGCACACCTCGCTCCAGAACGCCTCGTACATGCCGAGGGCGGCGCGCGAAAGCCGGAAGGCCTCGTAGTCGGCGTTGATCTCACGCGTGGCGCGCTCGAGGCGCGAGACGATCCACGCGTCCTCCGGCGCGGCACTGCGCGGCTCGGGCCGCGCGTCGCCGACCTGGAGCAGCACCAGTCGCGACGCGTTCCACAGCTTGTTGGCGAGATCCTCGCCCTGGGCCACCTTCTCGGGCGAGTAGCGCACGTCCTGGGAGGAGGCCATCGCGAGCAGGCCGAAGCGCAGGGCGTCGGCGCCGTGGGTCTCGATCTCGTCGAGCGGGTCGATGCCGGTGCCGAGCGATTTCGACATCCGGCGCCCGTCGGGCGCCTGGATCGTGGAGTGCACCGGCACGTCGGTGAACGGCACCTCGCCGGTGAACTCGATGCCGAGCATCACCATGCGGGCCACCCAGAGGAAGATGATGTCGCGCGCGGTGGAGAGCACGTCGGTGGCGTAGAAGGCCTCGAGCTCGGGGGTCTGCTCGGGCCAGCCGAGCGTGGCGAAGGGCCACAGGCCCGAGGAGAACCAGGTGTCGAGCACGTCGGGGTCCTGCTCCCAGCCATCGCCGGCGGGCGCCTCGGTGCCCACGTGGATCTCATCACCGCGGTACCACGCCGGGATCCGGTGGCCCCACCAC
Organism: Thermoleophilaceae bacterium; assembly: GCA_013696425.1. Lineage (GTDB taxonomy): Bacteria > Actinomycetota > Thermoleophilia > Solirubrobacterales > Thermoleophilaceae > JACCYP01. The sequence continues at coordinate 2,300 of JACCYP010000123.1, read as the reverse complement.
AGCTGGCGCGATACGCACCACGGCCGGATATTCTCGAGCCAGTCGAGGTAGACCTGCTTGTGCGGACGCTCGGGGTGGAAGCGCACGGTGCCGTCCTTCGCGGCGGCGATCGCGGGCTCGGAGAGGCCGCCCATGTCCATGAACCACTGCAGCGAGATGAGCGGCTCGATCCGCTCGCCCGAGCGGTGGGAGTGCGGCACGTCATGGACGTAGGGCCTCGTGCCGGAGAGCGCGCCCTCCTCGCGCAGCGCCGCGACCACCGCCTCACGCGCCTCACCGACGGGGAGCCCGGCGAAGCGCTCCCCGGCCTCCTCGGTCATGCGCCCGTCCTCGCCGATCACCGTGTGCTCCGTCAGCCCGTTGCGGCGTCCGATCTCGAAGTCGGCCGGGTCGTGCCCGGGCGTGATCTTCAACGCGCCGGTGCCGAAGTCGGTGTCCACGTGCTCGTCGGCGATGATCGGCAGGCGGCGCCCCACGAGCGGCAGGATCGCGTGCTCACCGATCAGGCGGGTGTAGCGCTCGTCGCCCGGGTTCACGGCGATTGCAGAGTCGGCAAGCATCGTCTCGGGGCGCACGGTGGCCACCGTGAGCGAGCCGGAACCGGAGGCGAGCGGGTAATCGACCTCGTACATCACGTCCTCGACCCTGCGCTGCTCGACCTCGAGGTCGGAGATCGCCGAGCGCGTGCCCGGGTCCCAGTTCACGAGGAAGTTATCGCGGTAGATGAGGCCCTTCTCGTGCAGGCGCACGAACACCTCCATCACCGCGCGCGCGTACGCGGGGTCCATCGTGAAGCGCTCGTCCTCGTAGTCGCACGAGGCGCCGAGGCGCTTGTACTGCTCGATGATCCGCCCGCCGTAGTCGGCGCGCCACTCCCACACGCGCTCGATGAACTTGTCGCGCCCGAGGTCCTCCTTGGTCAGGCCCTCCTCGCGCAGCGCCTCCTCGACCTTCACCTGCGTCGCGATGCCGGCGTGGTCGGTGCCGAGGATCCACTTCGAGCGCCGGCCCTTCATGCGGTTCAGGCGGATGAGCGCGTCCTGGAGCGAGCCGTTCAGCGCATGGCCCATGTGCAGCACGCCGGTCACGTTCGGCGGTGGGATCGCGATCGAGAAGTTCTCCGCCGATTCGCCCTCGGGCTTTGGATGGAAGATCCCGGCTTCGTCCCAGCGCGCCCAGACGCGTGCCTCGGCCTCGTGCGGGTCGTAGCGCTTGCGCTCCTGAAGATCTTCGAGCCGGTCCATCCGGCCCCTGAAGCTATCTCTTGACACTGAACGCAGCCGCGTTCGGCAGCTTCTGCAACGAGGACCTGCCGTCGGAGCTCAGGAGCTCGAGACCAAGGGCGTAGCGCGCAGGCCGACCTTCGCCACACGGTTCGCGCGCACGCTCGCGTCGATCTTCTGGAAGCCGCCCCGGAAGACGTAGCCCCACCCGATCCGCCCGCGCAGCGTCGCAAGCGGCGCGCCGGTGGAGGCCGTCGACCCGCCGGAGAGCGGGAGTGGCCCGCGCCGATAGGCCCGTGCCTGCTGCGCGAAGAAGCCGCCGTCGTCGTCGGCGGTGAAGGACGCGGCTGAATTGCCGTTGATCGGGCTCGGATTGGTGACGCCGTCCTTGGCGGCGTCACACGCGCAGGTGACGCCGTCCTTGGCGGGCCCGAACAGGGTCGCGATCACGCCCGCGTCGCGGTACGCCGCGAGATTCCCTCGGCTCGGGTCGCCGAGCAGCCACTCGAGTCGATCTTCCGCGCGTAGCCCGCGTCACGATCTGTGAACTCCGCGAAGATCAGGTCGAAGTTCGCGCCGAGCGCCACGTCCATCGGCACGGTGTGGCCACCTCTTTACGCTCGCACCGATGGTTGAGCGCCACGTAAGAGCCGTCCATGGCCATATCCATGTGATCGAGCGCCCGGGCGACCCGAATCGCACGGTCGTCTTCCTGCACGGTCTGACGAGCGCCGCCACCGCGTGGACCTCCGCGCTCGAATCGCTTCCGGAGGGCGTGCGCGGCCTCGCCTACGACGCCATCGGGGCCGGCTACACGGAGCGCACCGGTCCGCGCCGCCCGATTCATGACCACGAGCAGGCCGAGCTGCTGCTCGAGATCGCCGGCGTGCCCCGCTTTGCGGCCGTCGGGCACTCCTGGGGCGCGCGCGCCTGCCTCGACGCCGCGCTCGCGGCCCCCGAGCGCGTGGATGGGCTGCTCCTGGCATGCCCGGCGATATTCCGCCGCACCCACGAGCGCGTCCTGCATCGCCTCGCGGGCAGCGGGCCCGGCGCCCTGCTCACCGAGGCGCTCGCACC
>JACCYP010000108.1 GCA_013696425.1 Thermoleophilaceae bacterium | reverse complement strand
CTTGTAGGCGAACGGCTGTGAGCGGCGCGAGCGCCGGAAGCGGTCGCCCTCGCGGTCGAGATACCAGGCGACGGTGGCCTCGAGCGTGTCCTCGTGCGGCGAGGTGGTCCAGCCGAGGTCGCGCTTCGCCTTCGTAGAGCGGTAGGTCCACCACTGGGAGCCGGCCTTCACCTCGTCCACGCTGAACGGCGGCTTGCCCGGCGCCGCCTCCATGGCGCGCGCCATGAACACGGCGGTGTCGGCGGGGACCATGAGCGCCGGGGGCTCGACCCCCGAGAGGCGGGCGAGGTCCGCGAAGAGCCGGGTGAGGGTGAAGTTGCGGTTGCCGAGGATGTAGCGCTCCCCCACCGCGCCCTTCTCGTCCGCCAGCACATGCCCACGCGCGACGTCCTCCACGTCGACCACGTTCAGGCCGCCGTCCACGTAGGCCGGGATCTGCCCGAGCAGGAAGCGGCGAACGATGCCGGTCGAGTTCCCGTACACGTCCCCGGCGCCGAACGTGAACGCCGGGTTCACGCACACGACGGGTAGCCCCTGCGCGGCGATCCGCATCGCCGCGACCTCTGCCTCGTGTTTCGCGTTCACGTAGGGAATGCCGAGCCGTCCCGCGGTGAACAGCTGCGCCTCATCGGCGGTCCTGCCGTGCCCCGCGGGGCCGATCGCGGCCACGCTCGAGGTGTGCACCACACGCTCGACGCCCGCGCGGCGGGCCTCGGAGAGCACTGTCTGCGTGCCGCCCACGTTCACCTCGAAGAGGCGCGCGGCCTGCTCGCGGCGCAGCGACGTGAAGCCGGCGAGGTGGAAGACGCGGTCGACGCCCTTCATCGCCCTTCGCACCTGGCGGCGGTCGAGCACGTCGCAGGTGACCGGCTCGTACGAGCCCTCGATCGGCTTCAGGTTCTCGAGCTTCGAGCGCTCGCGGACGGTGATCCGCACGTCGTCACCGCGCTCCACGAGCAGGCGGGCGACGTGCGAGCCGAGAAAGCCGGTCCCGCCGGTGAGCAGGGTTGTCACGAGCCGAGTCTATGCGTGCGGGTCCGCGTCTATATGGTCACCGCGATGCCCCCCGTCGCGGTCGTCACCGACACGACCAGCTACCTGCCGCCGGACCTCGCGAAGGCGAACGGGATCGAGCCCGTCTCGCTCTATGTGAACTTCTCAGGCGACCGCACCACTCCCGAGGCCGACATCACCGACCTCGACGCGATGTTCGACGAGCTGCGCTCGGTCGATGAACTGCCCACCACCTCCCAGCCCTCGGTCGGCGACTTCGTGGAGTGCTACGAACCCCGTCTCGCGGACGGCGCCGAGGTGGTGAGCCTGCACATCTCGGGCGGCATCTCGGGCACGGTCGGAGCGGCCCAGCAGGCCGCCGACGCCCTCGAGCGTGAAGGCAAGGGCGGCGAGCGCGTGCACGTGTGGGACTCCCAGACCTCCGCCGGCGGGCTCGGGCTGATGGCGCTCGTTGCCGCCCGCGCCGCGCAGGGCGGTGCGAGCGCCGAGGAGGTGATCGAGCGTGTGAAGGCCGCCCGCGCCAATCTGAAGATCTGGTTCGCGGTGGACACGCTCGAGTACCTGAAGCGCTCGGGCCGGATCGGCGCCGCGAGCGCCTGGGTGGGCTCCACGCTCAAGATCAAGCCGATCCTCACGCTCGAGGCCGAGATCACGCCGGTCGAGCGCGTGCGCACGAGCAAGCGCGCCTTCGAGCGCCTGCTCGACTACGCCCGGCAGCGCCATTCGTCGGGTGCCGACGCCTGGGTCGTCCAGCACATCCAGGCCGCCGATCAGGCCGAGCTGCTCGCCGAGCAGTGCCGCGAGATATTCGGCACCGACCCGGTCTGGGTTTCCGAGGTGGGGCCGGTGCTCGGCGTCCACACCGGGCCCGGGCTACTGGGCGTTGGCGGAATCCCCCCCGATCACCTGCGCTGAGAGGACCTCCGGCTTCGGCCGGTACTTCCACCAGTCCTTCACCACGATCTGCACGGCGGCGGCCACGGGGATGGCGACGAGCGCCCCGAGAATGCCCAGCAGGGTCGCCCCGATGAGGATCGCGATGATCACGAGCAGCGGATGCAGCTGGACCGTCTTGCCGTAGATGAACGGCTGGAGGATGTGGCTCTCGAGCTGCTGATAGACGATCAGGATGACCGTGTAGATGAGGGCGTCCGCGAGTCCCTCGGTGGCCAGGATCACCAGCCCGACGATGATCCCGCCGATGGTGGCGCCGACGAGCGGGATCAGGTCGAGGAACGCCACCAGCACGGCTAAGGGCACCGCGAAGGGCACCCCCAGGGCGGTGAGCGCTATGTAGGTGAGCATGCCCGCGATGAACGAGATCGCGAAGTTGCCGATCACATAGCCGCCGACCGCGCGGTAGATATCGCGCCCCACCGCCTGGAAGCGCTTCGCGCGCTCACCCGTGAGCTGGGCCTCGATCCACTCCCACATCCGCTTCCCGTCCGCGAGGAGGAAGGCGGTCATCACAAGCACGGTGATCAGCTTCACGAGCCCCGCGAACACACCGACGGTCACGCTCTGCAGCTCGCCGGCGGCCGAGCCGAGCTCCGCGGGAAGCTTCTCCGCCTGGTCCTCGAGCTTTTCCGTGATCGAGTACTTGTCGTCGTACTGGCGCAGGGTGTCGGAGTCGCGGATGTCGTCGAGATAGCTGGGCGCGTCCTTCGCCAGCTGCTCGATGCCATCGACGACCGGGGGCACCAGCACGAGCCCGATCCCGAAGATCGCCACGAGCAGGCCCACGTAGACGATCGCTATGCCGAACCCGCGCAGCATGAAGCGGTCGAGCCAGTCGACCGCCGGCCCGAGCGCGATGGCCAGGAACACCGAGATGAAGACGAGGCCGATGACCTCGCGAATGCGGAAGAGCAGATAGATCGACGCGGCGATCCCTACCCCGATGAGGATCACCCGCGTGGCACTGCGGGAGCTCATGGCGGGAACCCTATCCGCGTTTGAAGAGCCCGAAGACGGCTGCAACGCCGCCGCCGACGAGAAAACCGGTCACCGCGGCGCCCGCGAGCGCGGGGCCTTTGTGCTCACGTATCTGGCGCCGGTAGTCCGTGAGCTCGCGCACCTTGGAGCGCAGATCGCCGAGCGAGTAGGAGAGCTCCTGGCGCGTGACCTCGACCGACGCGCGGATCTGCTCGGGCGTGCGCTCGCCGTCAGGCATCGTCGGGCTTCTGCTCCTCGTCGGCCTTGTCAGCCTTGTCAGCGACCTTCACTTCGGTCTTGGGGCCGGAGTCCTTCTTCACGTCGGACGTGTCAGCCTCGGCGGCCTCCTCGCGGTGGGCGGCCACGTCGCCGGGGGCGGGCGCGTGGATCGCCTCCTCGATCGTGGCCTGCGTGAGCTTGGCCTCCTCGATCGCCATGTCCGGCGTCGGGGGATTGCCGCCCAGGAAGAAGCGGTAGGCGACGAAGCCGGCGATCGCGCCGAGGATCACGAGCAGCCCGACGAGGATGAAGAAGCCAAGCCACGCGCTGTCGACGATGTCGGCGAACAGCCAGGCGAGGCCCTCGAGCAGGAAGAAGAGCGCGAACAGGAAGAAGACGCCCGCCACGGCCGCGACGCCGGCGCCCTTGCCGAGCTTGGTCGCCTTGGAGACGACCTCCGCCTTCGCGAGCTCGATCTCCTCCCGCACGAGCAGCTGTGCCTTCTCCGAGACCTCCTGGACGATCTCGCCGATGGACTTGTCAGCCGAGCCGGGCGGGGGCTGGGGGCTCATGCCTCACCCCCGAAGTGCTTGAGGATCTGCGCCAGCAGCAGGCCGCCCGCGAACGCGCCGAGCACCAGCAGCTCGGGCTTGTCGTCCTTGGACTCGCTCGGCTCGGCGCCGGCGGGGACTCCCACTACTCCCAATCGGGCGGATCTTCGTCGAAGACCCGCACCCAGATGGCAGCGGCAAGCTTGTTGACGGCGACGGTCGCGAGGGCGCCGAGACCGGCGATCAGGCCGCTCCAGACGAGGCGCTTGGCAATTGGCGAGTCGAGCACTGTTACTGCTCCGCAGGGATCAGCATCGTAGACATCTCGCGGAGGTTATCCGGAAGCGACTTGCGGCTAACCCGAGACGGCCACAGGCTGCTCGAGCCCGCCGCAGATCGTCTCCACCACGAGCTCCTTCGAGCGCTCGAATTCCTCGTCGGTGGCCGGGATCATCCCGAAGATCCAACCCGACAGGAGCTGCTCGATGGCGCCGTAGAAGCACATCGCGGCGAAGTCGGCGGAGATGTCCTCCTTGAACGAACCGTCGGCGCGGGCGGACTCGACTATCTCGGCGATCCGGCGGTAGGCCGCGTAGATCTGCTCGAGGTGAGCGCGGCCAAATGAGTTCGCCGCACGCGTGACCTCGACGATGATCACCTTCATCATGTCCGGGTCGTGGCGGTAGGAGTCGATGATGAACGACGCGACCATGTAGAGCTTGTCGCGCGCGGGCACGTCGACGCTCGCGTCGATCTCGGCAATGGCGTCGAGCATGATCCCCCAGCGCTCGGTGAAGAGCGTGTCGAGGATCTCCTCCTTGGAGTCGAAGTAGTGGTAGACGAGCCCGTAGGCGACGCCCGCCTCGTCGGCGACGTCGGACACCCGGCAGGCGTGGAAGCCCTGGCGCGCGAATACCTTCACTGCGGCATCCAAAATCACCCGCCGCTTGTCGACGCCGCCCCGTCCTCCTCCCCGGGATGCCATCAGGCCTTCACGCCCTCGGGCCATTCATACGCCTCGGGTACCCGGTTCGCGAGGCTCGGCAACTGCTCGCGCACCTCGCGCTGACGGTCGAGGTCGAGATCGGCGGCGATGAAGCCCTCCTCGTCCTCGGCGCGCGCGAGGACCTCGCCCCACGGGTCGACGATCATCGACCCGCCGAAGCTCTCCTTGTCCGGCGGGTGGGTGCCGATCTGGTCGGCGGCCACCATGAACGCCTGGTTCTCGATCGCGCGGGCGCGCAGAAGGATCTCCCAGTGCGCCTGGCCGGTGACCTTCGTGAAGGCGGCCGGCAGCGTGATCACACGGGCGCCGCGGAGGGCGAGGATCCGGAACAGCTCGGGGAAGCGCAGGTCGTAACAGACGGTCAGACCGAGCTCGGTGCCGTCGGCGAGCTCGGAGGTGGCGATCTCCGCGCCGGCCTCGCTCGACTCCGACTCGAGGTACTCCTGGCCGCCCACGACCACGTCGAACATGTGGATCTTGCGATAGACCGCCTTGGTCTCGCCGCCGGGGCCGACGTGCACCGAGGTGTTCCCGAGCTTCTCGTGGCCCTCGCGCGACTCGACGAACGAGCCGGCCACCAGATCAATGCCGAATTCGCACGCGATACCGCGCGCCCAGGCGAGCGTCGGGCCCTCGAGCGGCTCTGCCGCGGCGAGGTAGTGCTCGCGGGTGCCGAGCGCGGTGAACTTCTCCGGCAGCACGATCAGGTCCGCCCCATCGGCGGCGGCCGCCCGGGTGAGCCGGTCGGCGCGCTCCATGTTGCGGGCCTTGTCCTCTGTTGAATTGAGCTGGATGGCCGCCGCCCTCATGGCTTCGCCCGCTCCCCTCCAAAAGTTGACTGACGAGTCAATCCATCTTAGGGACAGCCCTCTTGGGAGGCTCCGCCGGGATACTGCGCCCATGGCCGAACTCCCCGTTCGCGGCGCCGCCGTGCGCGAACTCGATCTGGCGCTCCCGCCGCGCCGGCTGCAGCTGTTCCGAGGCCGCAGGCCGCTGAAGCAGTGGCGCTACATCGGCGTCTACGGACCGGAGCTGATGCTCTGCGCCGGCGTGGCGCGCATCGGGCCTCTCCCGCGCCGGTGGTGGGCGATCGCCTACCCCGACGGCACGCTGCGGGAGGGCTCGGACGGCATCGAGCTCAAGGCGGGGTCGCTGTCGGTGCGCGACGGAGAAAGGGAGATCTCGCTCCTGTGGCAGGAGGAAGCGGGGATGGAAATCGTGTCCCCCCATGGTGGGGAATGGATCTGGACGCGCAAGTTCGCCCCCCTCGCGGTGAGTGGGTTCGTGGACGGCGAACCGTTCGCGGCCGACGGCCTCGTGGACGAGAGCGCCGGCTACCACGCACGGAGCACCGCCTGGCACTGGAGCGCGGGCGTAGGACGCGGAGTCGGCGGCGAGCGGGTGGCCTGGAATCTCGTGGCGGGCGTGCACGACGGCGATCCCTCCGAGAACACCGTCTGGATCGACGGCGAGGAGCGCCAGCCGGGCCCGGTGCCCTTCCACGGGCTGGAGGGCGTCGGCGACCTGCGCTTCAGCGCCTGGGCCTCGCGCGACGAGGACTCGAACCTGCTGATCTTCCGCAACTCCTACCGCCAGCCCTTCGGCACCTTCGAGGGCGAACTGCCCGGCGGCGGCCCGCGCCTGGCGGAGGGCCACGGCGTGATGGAATGGCACGACGTGCGCTGGTAGCCGCGCAAGAACAGGGCGGCCAGCCCGTTGTTAGGGCACATGCGCCGCGCACTCACGATCGCCCTGCTCCTGCTGGCCCCCGCCGCTTCTCAGGCGGCCGATCCGCCTTCCCCGGCCCAGTACACGACCGTCTCCGAGGAGGTCTACATCCCGATGGACGACGGCGTGGAGCTCGCGGCCACCATCGGCTTTCCGGCAAAGGGCGGCGTCAAGGCGCCCGGCCAGTTCCCGGTGCTCCTCACCATGACGCCCTATGGCAAGGATCTCGGCGCCCCGAGCGCCTCATACGTGGACCGGGGCTACATCCACGCGGTGGTGGACATCCGCGGCGCCGGCGCGAGCCAGGGCAACCTCGGCGAGAACTACTTCTCCCCGCGCGAGCAGAAGGACGGGCGCAACCTCGTCGACTGGCTCGGCACCCAGCCGTTCTCCAACGGCCGCGTGGGCATGATGGGCGGCTCCTACCTCGGCATCACCCAGTACCTGACCGCCGCGCAGAAGCCGCCGAATCTGAAAGCGATCGTCCCGGCCATGGCACTCGGCGACCTCTACCGCGACGCCACCTACCACGGCGGCGCGCTCTCGGCCTTCTTCGGCGCGCAGTACTTGGCCGTGCAGGGCGGACCCGGCCTGCTCTCGGGCCCGCAGGAGGGGACCGACCAGGACAAGGCGTTCGCCGCGAAGCTCGACCAGATCCAGTCCGACCCGATCGCCTTCGACTACCTCTCCCACACCACCTACGACGGCTTCTACAAGGACCGGTCGCCGATCGAGAAGACGGACGACATCGAGGTCCCGACGCTCATCCTCGACGGGTGGTTCGACGGCTTCATCCGCGGCGCCAGCGAGATGTACGCGCCGCTCGCGGCCCGCAAGGGAGCCGAGACCCAGATGATCATCGACCCGACCACGCACAAGGGCGGGCAGAGCCAGCAGTACAACCCCGACGGCTACCCGGCCAGCTCCTACACGAGCTCGTTCGGCCGCACACTCGAGTTCTTCGACCGCCACCTGAAGGGGCGCAACACCGCCGCGCGCAAGCCGGTGAAGCTCTTCCTCATGGGCCGTGACGAGTACATAGAGGACGAGCAGTGGCCGCCGAAGGACGTGAAGTACCGCCGTCTCGGGCTGAAGCCCGGTGGGTTTGACGCCAAGCCGGACTCCGGCAGCGGCCAGTTCGCGACGAACCCGATCGACGGCTGGACGAACACGTTCTCGCGCCACGGGGTCGTTGCCGCCTCGCCCTACAAGCCACTCGACCAGTCGCTCGAGAAGAACGGCGGGCTCTCGTGGGAGACGGGCGCGCTCGACACGCCGCTTGCCGTCGTAGGCCCCATGGCACTCGACATCGCGGCGACCACCACCGCGCCGGACACCGACTGGTCCGTGCGTGTCTCCGACGTCGCCCCCGACGGCACGGCGAAGCTCCTCACCGAGGGCTACCTGCGCGCTTCGCATCGCGCGCTGGACGCCAAGGAATCGAAGCCCTGGCGCCCCTACCACCCCCACACGAACCCGGAGCTGATCGACCCGCTCGCCGAGTACCGCTACTCGATCGAGATCTGGCCGACGGCTATGGAGTTCCAGCCCGGCCACAGGATGCGCGTGCAGCTGACCTCCAACGACACCCCCAACCACCTGCCCGGCACGGTCACGATCCCGGACAAGGACGATCCCGACGCCACCAAGGTCGAGATCCGCCCGCACGCGCCCGCGCTCAACACAATCCGCTACGGCGGCGACTCGGGGTCCTCGCTCGTGGTCCCGGTGCTCGGGGCGGGCCTCGAGGGCTACCCCGAGGTCAAGGAGGCCGCTCAGCCCGTCACTCCGCCCGTGCCGCCAGTGCCGCCCGTGCCCCCCGCTGACGAGAAGCCCCCGGCAGGAGGCGCCGAGGAGCCCACGCCCGCCGCCGACCCGGGCTCGCCCGCCGCTCCCGCCCGGCCGATCGTGCGCTCGGCTCCCAAGGCCAAGGCCAAGGCCAAGGCGAAGAAGAAGGCGAAGAGCAAGAAGAAGGCGAAGCGCCGCGCAAAGGCCAAGCGCCGCGCAAAGGCCAAGCGCCGCTCGCGCTCGCGCAGCTAGCGGCGCTGCCGCTGGCGCTGCAGCTCCGCCACGAGTTCCTTCTGGTGCAGCGCTGCGATCAGGTCCTGGAGGGGCTCGGCGCCGCTCTCGATCAGCTCGACGGCGCGGTCGGGCTCCATCTCGCCCGCGAGGCGCTGCATCAGCACCTCGACCTCCTCCTTAACGAGGCCCTCGAGCGCGCGCTTGTAGCGGATCGTGTCGTAGACCGTGAAGCCGATCCGCTCGTCGTACCCGCCCGCACGGAAGCGCGACATCGCGTCGATGATCTTCATGTCGGACTCCGAGTAGCCGCGCGAGTTCGGGTCGAGCACCTCGAGCTCGGCGAGGCGGTCGAGCACCTCCTTCGGGATGTCGAAGCGGCGCTTCACCTCGGCGGCCGACACCCGCGAGCTCTCCTTCGCGAGCGCCCCCTCGAGGATGCGGTCCTCGAGCTCCACGAGCGCGCGGGCGCGGTCGGGGTCGTCGGCGAGCACGCCCTTGATCACCTTGAGCGGCATGAAGCGCTCCTCCTGGAGCTGCTTGATGAGCTTGATCCGCTCGACGAACTCGGGCGGGTAGTAGGCCATGTTGCGCGAGGTGCGCACCGGCTCGGGGAGCAGGCCCTCGCGCAGGTAGTGCTTGATCGTGGCCGCCGAGACGCCGCTCTCCTCCGAGAGCTCGCTCATCTTGAGGAGGCCGTTCGAGCTCACCCGAGAAAGCTGCCGGTCCGCTCCGTCGCGCGTCCCGCCACGGCGCCGCTCTCGATCATCCCGGCGATCTCCTCGTCGGAGTAGCCGATCGCCCGCAGCGTCTCCTCGGTGTGCTCCCCGAGCCCGGGGCCCGGGCCGGCCGGCGAGCCGGGCGTGCGCGAGAGCTTGATCGGAACGCCGAGCTGCTTCACGCCGTCGGTCCCGGGCTGGTCGAGCTCGATCACCATCTCGCGCGCGCGCACGAGCTCGGAGTCGAGCGCCTCGTCAAGCTCGAGCACGGGCTCGAGGCAGCAGTCGTGGTTCGAGGCGAAGCCCTGCCACTCATCGCGCGTGCGCTCGCGGAACACACGCTCGACCTCGGCGTGCGCCTCGGAGCCCGGCGACTCGAACTGCTTCTCGACCAGATCCTCGCGGCCGACTCCGGCGCACCACGCCTGCCAGAACTTCGGCTCGAGCGCGCCGAGCGTGACCCACCCGTCCTTGGCCTCATAGGGGCGGTAACAGATGAATTTCCCTGAGAGGTCGAGGTCGCCGCGGTCGGGCCGGACCCCGTCGGCGAAGTAGCGCCCGGCGATCATGGCGAGCCAGGACAGGGCGCCATCGGCCATCGAGATGTCGACGAACTGCCCCTTGCCGGAGGAGTCGCGCTCGCGCAGCGCGGCGAGGATGCCGATCGCCGCCATGAGCGCACCGCCGCCGAGGTCGGCAATCTGGCCCGACGCCTGGATCGGCGCGCCGCCCTTCTCGCCGGTGAGCCCGAGCAGCCCGACGAGCCCGAGGTAGTTCATGTCGTGGCCGGAGCGATCGCGGTAGGGGCCGTCCTGGCCGTAGCCGGAGATCGCGCAGTAGACGATGCCCTCGTTCTCCTGCGCGAGCCGCTCGTAGCCGACGCCGAGGCGGTCGAGCACCCCCGGGCGGAAGGACTCGAGCACCACGTCGTAGTCCTTCGCCAGGCGCAGCAGCACGTCGCGCCCGCCCTCCTCCTTCAGGTTCACGCGAATCGACTTCTTGCCGCGGTTCAGCGACAGGTAGAGCGAGCTCTTCGCCGAGTCCTCGGCGCCCTCGTGGTAGGGCGGCGCCCAGCGCACGTAGTCACCCATGCCGGTGTCCTCGACTTTCAGCACCTCGGCGCCGAGGTCGGCCAGCAGCAGCGAGCAGAACCCGCCGGGAAGCAGCCGCGAGAGGTCGAGGACGCGCAGGCCCTCGAGCGGGCGGCTCACTGCGCGTGCTCCCACCGGTCGTACACGGCGGGGTAGATGACGTAGGACCCGAGCCACACGACCGGGAGGATCAGGCCGATCACGAGAAACGTGGGCGCGCCGAACACTCCGCCGATCACGACTCCGACGAGCACCACCAGCACGACCTCGAACACGGTGGTCAGGACCATCGGAGCGGCCTTGATCGGACGTTTGTTCATGCCGCGGCCTTCGCCCGGAGGCCGAGCATCTCGCGCGCCTCCGCCACGGTGGCCGCGCGCCGCCCGACGTCCTCGGTCATCTGCCGTGCCTTGGCGATCAGATCGCCGTTCGAGCGCGCCATGTCGCCGTTCGGGAGGTAGAAGTTGTCCTCGAGGCCGACGCGCACGTTGCCGCCGAGCGTGAGCGCCGCCGCGACCAGCTGCCACTGCTTGCGCGACACCCCGATCACGCCCCATTCGTTCGACCCGTCGGGGCCGCCGGGAATCTGCTCGGACATGTGCGCGAGGTTGCGCGCGTTCGGGCGGATGCCGCCGGTGACGCCCATCACGCACGAGATCTGGAGCGGCTCTCTGAGCAGGCCCATGTCGAGCAGCGGATCGAGGTTCGCGATGTGGCCGGTGTCGAAGCACTCGTGCTCGGGCTTGATGCCAAGGTCGTTCATCGCCTCGAGGAACTCGATGATCAGGTCGAAGGAGTTCTCGAACACCGCCTTGAACACGAAGTCCTTGCGGCTCTTCGAGTACTTCGCGTAGTTCATCGAGCTCATGTTCAGCGCCGCCACGTCGGGGCGCAGCTCGCGCAGGTACTCGAGCCGCTTCTCGACCGGCACGCCGATCGCGCCCGTCGAGTAGTTGATGATCACGTCGTCCACCGCGCCCTTGATCGCGTCGGTGATCGCGCGGAAGTCCTCCACCTCGTAGCTCGGTACGCCGTCGGGCGTGCGCGCGTGGATGTGGATCATCGCGCCGCCCTCGTCCACGATCCGCACGGCCTCGGCGGCGTATTCCTCGGGCGTGTAGGGGATGGCCGGGCACTGGTCGCGGTTCGCGAC
>JACCYP010000105.1 GCA_013696425.1 Thermoleophilaceae bacterium | reverse complement strand
GCACAGGTGCGTTCGTGCTCGCCGAAGCCGGGCTGCTCGAGGGCCGCCGCGCCACCACCCACTGGGCGAGCTGCGTGCACCTCGCCCGCAGCTACCCGGGCGTGACCGTCGAGTCCGATCCGATCTTCGTGCGCGACGGCAACGTCTACACCTCCGCCGGGGTGACCGCCGGGATCGACCTCGCCCTCGCGCTGGTGGAGGAGGACCACGGCTCGCAGGTGGCGCTCGACATCGCCCGCGCGCTCGTGCTGTTCCTCAAGCGCCCCGGCGGCCAGGCACAGTTCAGCGGCGCGATCGCCGGCCAGGCCGCAGCGCGCGAGCCGCTGCGCGAGCTGCAGGAATGGGTGCCGGACCATCTCGACGCGGACCTCTCGGTGCCGGCCCTCGCAGCCCGCGCCCTCATGAGCCCGCGCAACTTCGCCCGCTCCTTCGCGCGGGAGGTCGGGGAGACCCCCGCCGCCTACATCGCGAAGCTCCGCCTCGAGCGGGCGCCCGTGCTCCTCGAGACCACGCGGACGCCGGTCGAGGAGGTCGCGCGCTCGTGCGGTTTCGGGACCGTCGAGACCATGCGCCGCGCCTTTGGCCGGCGGGTGGGCGTGAGCCCCGCCGACTACCGCACCCGATTCGACAGGAGACCACATGGACATCGCCATCCCGCTGTATGACCGCTTCACCGCCCTCGACGCGATCGGGCCCTACGAGGTGCTCTCGCGGCTGCCCGACGCGCGCGTGCGCTTCATCGCCCACGAGCCGGGGCCGGTGGTGACCGTCAACGGCATGCTCACGATCCTCGCCGAGGACGCCCTCGAGGACGTGCCGAATCCGGAGATCGTGTGCGTGCCCGGCGGCTGGGGCACCCGCGCGCTGCTCGACGACGAGCGCATGCTCGCCTGGATCCGCGGCGCGCACGAGACCAGCGAGTGGACCACCTCGGTCTGCACCGGCTCGCTGCTGCTCGGTGCCGCCGGCGTGCTCGAAGGCCTCGACGCCACCTCGCACTGGCTCGAGCTCGAGGCGCTCAGCGATTTCGGCGCCCGGCCAACGGGCGCGCGCGTGGTGGAGCAGGGCAAGGTGATCACCGCTGCCGGGGTTTCCTCCGGCATCGACATGGCGCTGATGCTGGCCGGGCAGATCGCCGGCGATGAGTTCGCCAAGAGCGTGCAGCTGCTGATCGAGTACGACCCCCAGCCACCGTATGACTCCGGGTCGACCGAGAAGGCGCCCGATGAAATCGTCGCGAACATCCGGACGCTCGTTGCGGCGATGCAGGGCTGATTCAAGTCGCGGCGGGGCGGATGCCGAGAACAGCTGAGGTGTCCGCCTCGAAGTACGTGAACGTGAACGACCTGGTCCTCGTCCAGGGCTGGAGCGACACGCGCAAGACCCTGCGGGAGTGGAACAGGCGCCCGTGGGGAGCCCTCAGGACGTGGCTGCCGCTGAGCATCGCCATCGCTGCCGGGCTGCTGATAGCGACAACCTGGGTGGCGAGCCTCGCGACGCCCGACCCCAGCGTCCTGCGGCTGCCCGGCATCAACGCACCGGTCGACGCGGGCGACGTGACCTACGTGCTCATCCGCAACGCACTCGTCCTGGCGCTGCACGGCTTCGCCTGCATCGCGGGGTTCATCGCCGGCAGCTCGCTCCCGCTCTCGGCGTCCAAGCGCAGCGGCCTCTCGCGCTGGGTCCACGAGAAGGCCGGCCCGCTCGCGATCGGGTTCGTGGTGTGCGCGACCCTCTTCTCGCTCACCACACAGGCCTACATCCTCGGCCACACCGAGGCTGACATCGCGAACCAGCTCGGCATCTCGCCGGCGCTGCTCACAGTCGGGCTCCTCCCCCACGCGCTGCCGGAGCTCACAGCCCTCTTCCTCCCGCTGGCCGCCTGGACCATCGCGAGCCGCCGCGACGAGTGGCACACGCTGCTCGCCGCCACCTTCGTGACCGTCGGCCTCGCCGTCCCGGTGCTGATCGTGACCTCGCTGGTCGAGGTCTACCTGACGCCCGAGCTGCTCGTCGCGCTCAGCGACAAGTACTGAACGCAGAGAGGCCCCGCCGGAGCGGGGCCTCTCTGTCCTTCGGCTGAGGTATGGGTGACTTTCGTGTCTACCCCGCTAACCCACCCGACCGCGGTAGTTGCTCGATTCATTGGTGAGACAAAAGGGGCCCCGCTCGCGCGGGGCCCCTTTCAAACCGCGCTTGCGTGAGTGCTACTTAACGCACTTGGCGTCGTCACCGTCGGTGAGCGAGCCGTCGCGGTACACGAACTTCGAGTTGAAGTTCCACTTCTTGTTCTTGCAGCCGACGGACTCGAGGAGGTTGACGTTCGTCCCCTTGTTCTTGATCGAGCCACCGAGGCTGGTCTTCAGCAGCGTGATCCCGGTCAGGACGCCGGGAGCCGGCTCCTGGATGTTCGAGGGGATCGGCACCGTCAGCTTGCGCCCCTTGATCCGGCCCTTGAGCATCGCGGCGACCTCGACGGGGGTCGAGCCCTCGACGAAGAACCCGAGATTGCCGCCCTCGAGCACGTACGCCGTCACGGCGAGGTTCTGGGTGATCGCGCCGTTGGCAGCCTTCGCCTGGGAGCTGCCCGAACCGACCTTCGAGCCCTTCGGGCACAAGGACTTGTCCGAGTCCGCCTTCGTGCCGTCACAAGTCGCGGCCTGCGGCCACTTCTTGGTGTTGATCTTCCACTCCGCGGGGAGCGTGAACTCGATCTGAGTCGTGTTGGAAGGCTGACCCGTGCCGCTCTTGGTGCCGCCGGTGAACGTCACGCTCAGGCCCTGCTTTCTCGGCTTGTCCGAGGTGCCGCCCTTCGTGGACGTCGGCTTCGCCTCGAGGCTCAGCGTGGTGTCGGCGACCGGGTTCGCCCATGCGAGCGAGGCCACCAGGACGCCTAGGACGCCTACGAGGGCGCCGATTGAGATCTTCTTGAGCACTACTCCTCCTAAGGGGGATTGCGGGGGGACTACTCTATCTATCCCTCTAACCCTCCAGACAGCAGGAGTTGCTGGAAATCAGGCGCCCAGCCGCTTCTCCACTCCGTCGAGCAGGCGCCAGTTCGCGGCGAGCGCCGCTTCGGCCCGCGCGGCGAGGCGCTCCGACTCGGCCTCCTCGGCCTCGGCCTCGAGCAGCGCGCGCGACTGCGCGGCATGCTCGTGATCGCGCTCGGAGTGCACCTCGAAATACTCGGTGCCGCTGCCGCGCTCGAACCCGTAGTGGGCGAGCAGGCCCTCGAGCTTCGTCTTCGAGATGGGCGGCTGGGTCGATTCGATCGAGTAGAGCGTCACGAGGCGCTCGAGGCGGTCGCCGGAGCCGGTCCACGCGTCGATGCACTCCGCGG
>JACCYP010000078.1 GCA_013696425.1 Thermoleophilaceae bacterium | reverse complement strand
AGCACGGGCTCGATCCCGAGCTGCTGATCTTCGACGCACTCACCTTCACCCTCGCCACCGGCTCCGACGAGTTCAAGGACTCCGGCGTCGAGACGATCGAGGGCATCCGGGCGATCAAGACCGAGATGCCGCAGGTGAAGACCTCGCTGGGCGTCTCGAACGTCTCCTTCGGCTTCGGCGGCCCCTCGCGCGCCGTGCTCAACTCGGTCTTCCTCCACCACTGCGTGGAGGCCGGCCTCGACCTCGCGATGGTCAACCCGAACCACATCACGCCCTACGGCGAGATCGGCGAGGAGGAGCGCGCGCTCGCCGACGACCTGATCTTCAACAACCGCGATGACGCCACCCAGCGCTTCATCGAGCACTTCGAGGGCCGCGACGAGGAGGCCGAGGACGCGGCGGATCCCACCGAGGGCATGGAGCCCGAGGAGGCCCTGCACTGGCACATCCTGCGCCGCAAGAAGGAGGGCGTCGAGGAGTGGATCGACAAGTCGAACGAGAAGATCGGCGCGGTTCCGACCCTCAACGAGGTGCTCCTCCCGGCCATGAAGGAGGTCGGCGACAAGTTCGGCGCCGGCGAGCTGATCCTGCCCTTCGTGCTCCAGTCGGCCGAGGTGATGAAACGCGCCGTGGCGCAGCTTGAGAACTACCTCGAGCGGATGGAGGGCCACACCAAGGGCAAGGTCGTGATCGCGACCGTCTTCGGCGACGTGCACGACATCGGCAAGTCGCTCGTGAACACGATCCTCACCAACAACGGCTACACGGTGGTCGACCTCGGCAAGCAGGTCCCGATTGACACCATCATCGCGAGCGCGATCGAGGAGAAGGCCGACGCCATCGGCCTCTCCGCGCTGCTCGTGTCCACCTCCAAGCAGATGCCTCTCGCCGTCGGCGAGCTGCACGACCGCGGCCTCGACTTCCCCGTGCTCGTGGGCGGCGCCGCGATCAACCGCGACTTCGGCCGCCGGATCAACTACCCCAAGGGCAAGGAGTCCGACGAGATCTACGAGCCGGGCGTCTTCTACTGCAAGGACGCCTTCCAGGGACTCGACACGATGGACGAACTTGTGACGCCCGAGAAGCGGGCCGCGCTCGTCGAGCGCACGCGCGAGGAGGCGGAGACGCTGCGCAACAAGCCGGTGGTCGAGGACGACGGACCGCCGGTCACCGACGACTCGGTGCGCTCGAAGACCTCCACCGACACCCCGGTACCCGAGCCTCCGTTCTGGGGCGCGCGCGAGATCGAGGTCGGCTTCGACGAGATCTACCCCCACCTCGACCGCCATGTGCTGTTCAAGCTGCACTGGGGCGGGCGCGGCGTGAAGGGCGAGGAGTGGGAGAAGCTGATCTCCGGGGACTTCCAGCCGCGCCTCGAGCGGATGTGGGCCGAGCAGGACTACCTCGAGCCGCGCGCCAAGCTCGGCTACTTCCCGTGCAACTCCGACGGCAACGAGCTCGTGGTATTCGACCCCGAGGACCACGACAAGGAGGTCTGCCGGCTCGGCTTCCCGCGCCAGCCCAAGCACGACCGCATCTGCCTCGCCGACTTCTACCGCCCGCTGGATTCCGGCGAGCGCGACGTGGTGGCGATCCAGGGCGTGACGATGGGGCCGAAGTCGACCGACCGGCTCGAGCAGCTCGAGAAGGACGGCGAGTTCTCCGAGCAGCTGTTCACGCACGGGCTCGCGGTGCAGTCCGCCGAGGGCTCGGCCGAGTGGCTCCACCAGGACGTGCGCAAGAACCTCGGCATCGACCCCGATCAGGGCCGGCGCTACTCGTGGGGCTACCCCGCCTGCCCGGACCAGTCCGAGCACACCAAGGTGTGGGAGCTGCTCGGCCTGGAGGACATCGGCATGACCCTCTCCGACGGCTTTGCCGTGATGCCCGAGCAGTCGACGGTCGCGATCATCGCCCACCATCCGCAGGCCGTGTACTTCGGCATGAAGTCCGGTTTCGTTCCCGAGGGCAAGCAGCCCGACGAGCTGATCGCCGGGACCGAGCGCGGCGGGGAGATCCCGCCCGAGGACGAGCCCAGCGAAGAAGAGGCGGCTTGATCCCAGGGTAGGCTGGGGCCGGTTTTTTGTGGCACTCGCGCTGTGACGCGTGGGTGACGAGCGTGACTCTTACGCCTCGGACTCGCGGCGGCGCGCTGCCGCCGCCAGCTCCACCGGCGCCGCGTGCAGGGCGCGCAGGCGGAGGTCCTTCCAGGACATGCCCTCGTTGAGGAGGGCGGGCATGCCCATCGTGAGCGCCGTCGCGATCTCCACGGCCTGGAGGATCACGCCGTAGGCGAAGGCCTCGGTGTGGCCGACTCCGTACGCGTGGAGCACGGCGACGCAGGCCGCCTGGAAGACGCCGAGGTTCGACGGGGTGGCCGGGAGCACGGCGGTCACGTTCACCGCAAAGAGCACGGCCGCGGCGGCGCCGAGGCCGGCCTTGTCGTCGAGGCCCAGGGCGACCAGCAGCACGTAACAGGAGAGCCACTGCAGGCCCCAAGCCGTGAGCTGGGTGACCGTGGCCCAGGCGCCCGCCTTCGGGTTCTTGAACACGGCGAGGCCGCTACGCACCTGCACCATCGCGCCGCGCACGAGCGCAATCGCCTGCTGCACGCGCACGAACCGCGAGGGCTTGCCCCGGCGCAGCAGCATCGGCATCAGGATCACGAGCGCGAGCACCAGTACGGGCGCGAGGGTGGCGATGATCAACGAGTCCTCGCGGCCGCGGAAGAGGCCGACGGTCGCGAACATGATCGTGCCGAGGATCACCAGCGCGACGATGTTCAGGATCGTCTGCGACACGAGCGTGCCGAGCACCACGGGCAGGTTCTCGCGCACGCGCCCGGTGCGCCGCGCGACGATGAACGCGCGCGAGGGCTCACCCAGCCGCGCCGGCAGCGTGGCCGACATGAGCACGCCGATCATCGTCGCGCGGGCGGTGTCGCGGCGGCGTACGCGCGAGCCAGGCAGGGCGGCCTTCAGTACGGCGTACCAGGCCTCCGAGCGCACCAGCATCGACACGCACATGAGCGCGAAGGCCAGCAGCACCCACACGGGCGTGGCCGCCACGAGCGCCTTGACGATCGAGTCCATGCCAAGACGCTGGAGCGCGTACCAGGTGAGTCCGAGCGCGCCGGCCGCGAAGCCGACCACGGCGGCCTTGCGGGCGATCCGCATCGCCGGGCTGCGGCGCGCATTGGCGTCGAAGGCCGGCTCGATCGAGGGCAGGCGCTGGGGCGGAGCGGCGGCGGCCCCGTCACGCGGGCGGAAACCCGTGGCGACGGCTATCCGGTCCTTGCGGGTGGCGGGTTCGGGCCGCTCGACGGCCTCCTCGTAGGTGGCCACCACCTCGCGCGCGACGCGCGGCCACGCGAAGCGCGAGGCGCCACGGCGGGCCGCGTCGGACATGCGCTCGCGGCGGCGCGGGTCGAGGGCGAGGTCGTGGAGGGTCTCGCCGAGGGCCTTCGGATCGCCGGGCGGTACGAGCACGCCGTCGACGCCGTCGCGCAGCACGTCGCGGTAGCCCGCGATGCCGGAGGCCACCGCAGGGGTGCCGGCGGCGAATGCCTCGGTGAGCACCATGCCGAAGCTCTCCCCGCCGAGCGAGGGCGCCACCAGCAGGTCAGCCTCGTGCAGGAGCTTCCATTTCTGATCGTCATCCACGCGCCCGGCCACCTCGACCCCCTCGGGGTCCATCAGGAAGGGGCTCACCTCCTCCTCGGTCGCCCCGGCCACGATCAGCCTTGCCTCGATGCCCGCGGCCCGCAGGGCCTCGAAGGAGCGCAGCAGCACCGGCAGCCCCTTGCGCTCCTCGGCACGGCCGACGAACAGCAGGCGCAGCGCGCTGTCGGGAGCGGGCTTCGGACCGGTGGGCGCGGCGCCGAGGTCGACGCCGTTCGGGATCAGCTTGTAGCGGCCGCCGTACCAGCGCTCGGCGGTCCAGCGGGCCGCCTCGGACACGGCGATGCGCTGGTCGAGCTTGTTGTAGAGCCGCCGCGCGCCGAGCCCGTTGGCGACGATGTTGCCCATGATCGCGCTGGTGGAATAGGCGTGGAAGGTGCCGACGGTGGGCACCGGGCTCGACTCCGTGGCAACCCACGAGACGACGGGCGAGTTCGGCTCGTGCACGTGCACCACGTCGTAGCCGCCGTTTCGCAGCTCGCGGTTCACGGCGGAGACGGCGTGCGGGGTGAGCGCGAGGTTGGCCACCGCGCCGTTTGAGCTCAGGCCGAACGTTCGCCCGAGCGGGATGAGGTAATCGGGCAGGGGGCGACGCTCCGGCGACGTGCCGCGATGTGACACCCGTGCCAGGCGGTCGTCGGGGTCGAAAGGGGCCAGCAAACGGACATCGTGTCCCTGCCCGGTCAGCTCTTCGGCAAGCGACTCGACGTGCCGACCAACTCCGCCTGGATAGGTGTAGGAATACGGACTTACGAGCCCTACACGCACGGGAGAGATGGTATCCGCTCGGGCGGTTGTGGCCGCGATCGCGCGTAGCCGACCGCCACGAGCAGCGAAAAGGCGCCGATCAGCAGGAACACGGGGCCCGAGTCGTTCGCGATCGTGCCCACCACCACGGCGGCCCACGCGCCCGTGATTCCCGCTTGCAGAGCCGGATACTGCTCTATCGGCGCGAGCAGCGCCCGGCGCCGTAGGGCCCCGTAGGCCATCAGAGCAGCCGCGAGGGCCAGCGATAGCGGCAACGTGCCACTGATCCCGCTCACCGAGATTCGCGCCCGTCGCTCGACCACGTCGAGGAGGTCGCCGGGCCCGTCCGCGCCGCCGAGCGTGCTCGTGAGATGGGCGCCGCCCGCGGTCACGACGTCGATCAGCGCGAGCAGTGCCACACCCGCGAGCGGGATGACCGCGGCCAGGGCGATCACGCGCCCGCTCGGGCGCCCGGGCAGGCAGGCGATGACCGCCACCGCGCCCCCGGCGCC
>JACCYP010000041.1 GCA_013696425.1 Thermoleophilaceae bacterium | reverse complement strand
TCCTTGTCGCCCCAGATGATGAGCGGCGGGCAGCCGATCTTCGGGAGCGATTCGCGGAAGTCGTAGTCGAGGTTGGCGTCGACGGCATCCGCGAACCCGGGGGCGCCCACACCCTGGAGCAGCCCCTCGTACGCGAGGTCCGCCCTGAGCCGGCCGGGGTGGCGGGCGACGATGCTGAGCGCACCGTGGCGCAGGCGCGGGCGGCGCGCCACAATCCGGTGCGAGGCGACGGTGTTGGCGCTCAGGATGGCGCCCATCTTCATGATCGTCGAGGCCGGGCGGCGGCGGACATCGTTGTTGCTAATCCCGGCGGCGGCCACCAGCACCAGCCGGTCGACCCGCTGCGGGTACTTGATTGCGAGCTCCGCCGAGATGAAGCCGCCCATCGAGTTGCCGACCACCGCGACCGGACCCAGACCGAGCCGCTCGAGCAGGCCCTCGACGACGCGCGCCATCGACGAGATCGAATGCTTCTCGCGAGGCATCTCCGAGTGCCCGAATCCGGGGAGGTCCATCGCGATCACGCGCCGGTCCTGCGCGGCGCGCGGGATGTTCTCGAGCCAGTTCTGCCAGATCCCGCCGAGCCCATGGATGAACACGACCGGCTGGTGCGGGGAGTCACGCGGCCCGATGTCCACGTAGTTCAGCCGGCGGCCCTCGACCTCGGCCGAGTTCAGGTGGGCGGGCCAGTCGATCGTGCGCCAGTCGGGCTGCGCGGTGGCCCCGTAGTCCTCGCCGGCATGGCGCGCGGCCCGTGGCGTGGCCGGCACCACCTTGGATGGCAGGATCGTCGGCACCCCGCGTACCGTATCTGGCCCTTGGCGCGAATAGCCCTCGACATCGACTCCACGCTGCACCACTACTGGGACCTCATCGAGCGGGTGGTGCTCGATCGCCACGGCATAGAGATTCCCTACGAGAAGCAGACCGGGTGGGGCATAGCGGCGCTCGACCGCGACCAGGCCGTGGCCGTCATCCAGGAGACGCACTCGGAGGCGAACATTCTCGCCGGCGAGCCCTATCCAGGGGCCGTGGACACCGTGCGGCGCTGGCACGGAGAGAGCCACTGGATCCACGTCACGAGCCACCGCGCCGAGGAGACCCACGGTGCCACCACGCGCTGGCTCGAGCAGATCGGGATGCCCTACGACGACCTCTTCTGCTCCTACGACAAGGTCACGCGCTGCGTGGAACTGGGGATCGATGTGCTCGTGGACGATTCGCCGGTGAACATCGAGCGAGCACTGGAGGCCGGCATCGTGCCCGCGACCATCGTGCACCCCTGGAATGAGGCGCTCGTCGCGCGCGGCCACGTCGTGGCGGGCAAGGACTGGCCGGAGCTCGCGGCCGCCCTGCACCCGGTGCTTGCCCGTGACTGAAACAATCGCCCGCGATGACCGATAGCGGACGAACGAGTCTCAGTCAGCGCGAGCACGAGGCGCTGGAGACCGAACGCGGCAACCTGCCGGCGCGCCGCGAGGACGACATGCGCCGCTACCTGCCCGGGGTGGAGCCCGAGCGCCAGCTGAACGACTGGGGCCGCTCGGAGCGGATCGAGGGGCTGATGGACAGGACCCTCTACGACTTCTACTACCGCTACTGGTTCCGCTGCGAGGTCGACGGCATCGAGAACATCCCGGCCACCGGCGGAGCGCTGCTCGTCTCCAACCACTCGGGCGCGCTCCCGCCCGACGCGGCCATGATCGGGAAGTCGATCAAGGAGGAGCATCCGCACCCCCGCCCGCTCAACATCACCGTCGAGCACTTCTTCAAGGGCTACCCGGGCTTCTCGATGCTGATCCCGAAGATCGGCTGCGTCGCCGCCCACCCCGCGAACGTGCACCGCCTCCTGTACGACGAGGAGCAGCTCGTGCTCGTGTTCCCCGAGGGCCGCAAGGGCACCGAGAAGCTCTACAAGGACCGCTACAAGCTGCGCCGCTTCGGCCGCGGCGGGTTCGTCGAGGCCGCCATGCGTGCGCGTGCTCCGATCGTGCCGGTGTGCGTGGTCGGCGCCGAGGAGGCACAGCCGATCTTCGCCCACATCAAGCCGCTGCAGAAGCTGACCGGGCTGATCTACGCACCCCTGACGCCGACCTTCCCGCACTTCGGCATGGCCGGGATGCTCACCTACCTGCCGGCCAAGTTCCGGATCCGATTCCTCGAGCCGATCCACTTCGACGACGAGGGAATGCACGAGGACCGCGCCCTGGTGCAGAGCGTGGCGCATGAGGTGCGCGCCCGGATCCAGGAGAACCTGTTCGAGATGGTGCGCGAGCGCAAATCGGTCTGGTTCGGCTGATGGGCTCCAAGCGCATTCTCATCACCGGCGTCTCGAAGTACTGGGGCCATCGCCTGGCCCGGCAGATGGAGGCCTTCGAGGAGATCGAGACGATCATCGGCGTCGACTCCTCCGATCCCGCCGGCGAGCTCGAGCGCACGGAGTACGTGAAGGTCGGCACCCAGCACGCGCTGCTCAAGCGCATCGTCGACGCCGCTCGCATCGACACGGTGATCGACACCCGCCTGGTGGTCGACTCCTCGACCAGTTCCTCGCGCAACGCCCACGAGAACAACGTGATCGGCACGATGAACATCCTCGCTGCGTGCTCGGGCCCGGACACGACCGTGCGCAAGGTCGTGCTCAAGTCCTCCGCGCACTACTACGGCTGCGAGCAGGACGATCCCGCGTTCTTCACCGAGGGCATGTCGCGCCCGCACGCGCCGCGGACCGGCATCGAGCGCGACATCGTGGACGCCGAGGCCTCCCTGCGGGAGTTCGCGGAGAAGAACCCGAACGCGACCGTCACGATCCTGCGTTTCGCGAACGTGCTCGGCCCTGACGTGCGTACCGCCCACACCCAGCTCTTCGCACTGCCCGCCATTCCGATGATCCTCGGCTTCGATCCGCGCTACCAGTTCGTGCACGAGGACGACGTGGTGCATGCGCTCGAGCATGTGGCCCAGGAGAACCTCCCGGGCGTCTACAACGTGGCGGGGGACGGGGTACTCGCCCTCTCCGAGGTGATCGGGCTGCTCGGCCGCACGCCGGCCCCGATCCTGCCGCCGTGGGGCACCGGCCTCGCGGTGAACGCAGCCCGCCGGATCGGCGTGAAGGTGCCGCCGGAGATGGTCAACCAGCTGCGCTTCGGCCGCGGGGTCGACAACCGCAAGCTCAAGGCGGCCGGCTTCAACTACCGCTACACCTCGCGCGAGGCCGTCCAGAAGCTCGCCGAGCACATGCGCCTGCACCCGATCCTCAAGGGCGTGCGCGAGCCCTACCGCTACGAGCGCGAGGTCGAGGAGTTCCTGCGCTGGAGCCCGAGCGTGCAGGGAAACGCGGAGGCCGAGGACACCCAGTCGGCGCCACCTCCCCCTCCGGATCCCCCGCGTCCGAAGCCGAAGCCCCGCCCGAGGCGCCCGATTGCGCCGGTCGAGCAGTACGACGACCTCGAATCGGAGGAGGTCATCTCGCTGCTCGGCTCGATGGAAGCCACCGATCTCCAGGCGCTTTTGGCTTACGAACGGGGAAACCGGGCACGCGCCAGTGTGACCGGGGCCATCGAGGGCGTCCTCGCCCGCCGTGGCTCACTGATCTGAATAACAGCCTCACCCGCAAGGGGTATTGCGATGGTTTGGGAAAACGTCTTTGCCTCTGCCTAAACTCCACTGATGCCGCACAAGTCATTCACCCTGCTCGCGATAGCGATCGTCGCCCTTCTCGTAGGGGCGGTCGGGGTGTATGCCTACGACTCCTCGAAGAAGGAGACGGTCGCCGAGGGCGTGACCGTCGGCGGCGTCGACATCGGCGGCCTCAGCGCCGAGGATGCACGCGAGAAGGTGCGCCGCGAGGTGGCCGAGCCGCTTCAACAGCCGGTGGTTGTCAAGCACCGCCGCAAACGCTTCACCCTGGACGCCGACGAGTCGCGTGTGCGCCCCGACGTCGACCGGATGATCGACGAGGCCATCGACGAGAGCCGCACCGGCAACGTGGTCAGCCGCACCTTCCGTGGCGTCACCGGCGGCGAGATCGACAAGGAGATCGATGTCGACGTCAAGTACTCGAAGCCCGCGGTCATCAAGCTCGTGAAGCGCGTGAAGGCCTCCGTCGACCGCCCGGCCAAGGACGCCTCGGTGTCCTTCGAAGGCGGGGAGATCACCAAGGTTCCCGGCCAGACGGGGCGCATGCTCAAGTCCGGCAAGCTCCAGGACGAGGTCGAAACCGCGCTCGTACGCCCCGGCAGCGGCGCGGTCGTCCCGCAGGCCAAGGTGGTCAAGCCGAAGGTTCGCACCAGCCAGCTCGAGGAGAAGTACCCGACCTTCATCCGCGTCGACCGCGACACCTTCAAGCTCCACCTCTACAAGCGCCTGAAGCTGAAGAAGACCTACACGATCGCGCTCGGGCAGGCTGGATTCGACACACCGGCAGGGCTCTACAACATCCAGAACAAGGCCGTCAACGCGGCGTGGAGCGTGCCCAACAAGCCATGGGCCGGAGACCTCGCCGGGCGGGTCATCCCCGGCGGCGCCCCTGACAACCCCCTCAAGGCCCGCTGGATGGGCATCTTCGACGGCGCCGGCATCCACGGCACCGACCAGACGGGCTCACTCGGCACCCGCGCCTCACACGGCTGCGTGCGCATGGCGATCCCCGACGTCATCGAGCTGTACCCCAAGGTCGAAGTCGGTGCGCCGATCTACATCGGCTAGCCAGTGGCTCTCTAAGGCCCGATCTCCGGGACGGGGATCTCCTCCCAGCCGCGCTCGTTCATAGAGGCGAGCCGGTCGCCGTGCCGAATACACAAGGCGCCCATGAAGATCCCGCGATCGTGCTTGCGCAGGACGGCGTACCACATGGTCGAGGCATCGCCGGGTCCCTGGATCCGGTGCCACGGCCGCTCGGGGCGCTCGTCCTCGCCCTCGGCGAGCCCGGCCGCCGCCAGCTGCTTCAGCGTCGCGACCCGGCCCGTCTCGTAGTCGATGAAGAACTCGCCCACCGCCAACGAGCCTAGACCCCGGGGGTCGGGGCAGACGGCGGCTTCGGGCTCGGCCGCGGGTTCGGCGCCTAGACCCCGGACCAGGGCCTGGTCCGCCGCACTCACCGAGTTCGACTCGGGCATGCTGCGCCAGGGGATGGCCGAGAAGACCCGCCGTGCGTACGGCAGCGACATCGAGCAGCTCGCGGAGTGGGCAGGGGGCTGCGCCCTCGAGCCCGCGGACGTCGGCCACCGCGACCTGCGCCGCTTCGCCGGCGTGCTCTCCGAGCGCGGCAACTCGAAGTCGACGATCGCCCGCAAGCTCGCCGCCACCCGATCCTTCTACCGCGTGCTGATGGAGCGGGGTGTGGTCGAGGCAAATCCCGCCGACCTCGTCTCGAGCCCGAAGAAGGACTCGTACCTGCCGCGGGTACTGAAGGCGGACGAGGTGAAGCGCGCTCTCGAGTCGATTCCCGCCTCGACGCCACTCGAGCTGCGCGACAGAGCGATGTTCGAGCTCGGCTATGGGGCGGGGCTGCGGGCCGAGGAGCTCGTGAACCTCGACGTGACGTCGGTGAATCCCGACGCCGAGGAACTCCGCGTGGAGGGCAAGGGGGACAGGACGCGCATGATCCCCGCCGGGGAGCCCGCATTCCGCGCCATCGACGCCTACCTCTCGCGCGGCCGCCCGGCCCTGCGCGCTCCGGCGGCAGTGCGGCC
This sequence comes from Thermoleophilaceae bacterium, assembly GCA_013696425.1. Classification (GTDB taxonomy): domain Bacteria; phylum Actinomycetota; class Thermoleophilia; order Solirubrobacterales; family Thermoleophilaceae; genus JACCYP01. Next base: position 11,221 of record JACCYP010000041.1, on the reverse strand, counting down.
CGACCCGGCACTGTTCCTCTCGAAGTCCGGCCGCCGGCTCTCGACCTCCGACGTGCGCCGCCGCCTCACGCTCTGGCTTAGGCGCGCCGGGATGGCCGCCGGGGTGACGCCACACACCCTCCGCCACTCCTTCGCAACACATCTGCTCGAGGGCGGCGCGGACCTGCGCGCCATCCAGGAGCTTCTTGGTCACGCGTCAATCAGCACGACCCAGACCTATACACGTGTAGAGTCAAAACGCTTGAAACAGGCCTACTCACTGGCCCATCCGAGGGCCTGAAACCCGTGGAAACGAACGTCAAAGCCATCGAGCTGCGCGATCTGTGGCGCCGTTACAAGGACGACGGCGACGAGCGCGCGCGGGAGCGGCTCGTGCTCGCTTACTCGCCGCTCGTGAAGTACGTGGCCGGCCGGATGGGCAGCGGCCTGCCCGCGCATGTGGAGGATGCCGACCTCATCTCCTATGGCCTGCTCGGCCTGATCTCGGCCATCGAGCGCTACGAGCCGGCGCGCGAGATCAAGTTCGAGACGTTCGCGATTGCGCGCATCAAGGGCTCGATAATCGACGAGCTGCGCTCGCTCGACTGGGTGCCGCGCTCGGTGCGGGCGAAGGCGCGCGAGATCGAGCAGGCGAACTCGAAGCTCGAGCACCGCCTCCAGCGCGCGCCCACCGACCAGGAGATGTCGGACGAGCTCGGCATGGAGGTCGAGGCCTTCCAGGAATCGCTCACGCGGATCTCCAAATCCTCTGTGATCGCGCTGGACGAGCTGTGGACCGTGTCGGATGCGTCCGGGGACCAGGTCTCCCTGCTCGACACGATCCAGGACCCCAACGCGATCGATCCCGCGACGGAGATGGACGCTTCGGAGATGAAGGACCGGCTCGCCGACTCGATCGCCCGGCTGCCCGAGCGCGAGAAGCTCGTCGTGGCCCTCTACTACTACGAGAACCTCACGCTCCGCGAGATCGGCGAGGTGCTCGGCGTCACCGAGTCGCGCGTCTCCCAGCTGCACACCAAGGCCGTGCTGCGCCTGAAGTCCCGCCTCCAGCAGGAGCCGGACCAGGCATCGAGCGACGACTCCTGAGCGCCTTCCCCGCACTCCCTCGCACGGGGTAGGGTCGCCAAACCCACCCTGAGCAGAGGAGATCGCATGTCGCACAGCGCCGCCGACAAGGTCCGCAACGTGGCCTTGGTCGGCCACCGGGGAAGCGGGAAGACCTCGCTGAATGAGGCGCTTCTGTACCAGTCCGGAGCGATCAACCGGCTGGGCTCGGTGGCCGACGGAACGACCGTGTCCGACTCCGCCGCGGACGAGAAGGCGCGCGAGATGTCGATCGCGCTGTCGCTTTCGAGCGTCGACTGGGATCGCCGCAAGATCAACCTGATCGACACCCCGGGCGAGCCGAGCTTCGTGGCCGATGCGCTTGCGGCACTCGCCGTATGTGAGAGCGCCGTGTTCGTGATCAACGCCGTGATGGGCGCGGAGGTCGGCACCGAGCGTCTGTGGAAGCGCGCCGAGGAGCTCGGCCGCGCTCGCCTGATCTTCGTGAACATGCTCGACCGCGAGCGGGCCGACTTCTTCCGCGCGCTCGAGTCGCTCAAGGATGCCTTCGGCCCCCATGTCGTGGCCACCGAGATACCGATCGGCCGCGAGCACGAGGTGCGCGGCGTGATCGACCTGATCGACATGAAGGCCTACGAGTACGACGGCGACGGCCGCGAGAACTGCAAGGAGATCCCGATTCCCGAGGACCTCCAGGCCCAGGCCCAGGAGTACCGCGAGAAGCTGATGGACGAGGTGGCCGAGGTCTCCGACGCGCTGATGGAGCGCTACCTCGAGGGCGAGGAGATCTCGCATGAGGAGATGGTGACCGCACTCAAGAAGGGCGTCACCGAGGGCCACGTCTTCCCGGTCACGTGCGGCGTGGCCACGCGCAACCTGGCCGTGAACCGGCTGCTCGACGCGCTCGAGGAGGACCTGCCCTCGCCGGCGATGGTGGGACCCGTGCACGCGGGCGAGGCCGAGCTCGAGCCCGCCGAGGACGGCGAGATGGTGGCGTTCGTCTTCAAGACGCTCGCCGATCCGTTCGCCGGCCGGATCAACCTCTTCCGCGTGTTCCAGGGCGTGCTCGACCACGACTCCCACGTGCACAACAAGCGCTCGGGGGCGAAGGAGAGGATCGGCCAGCTGCTCGTGCCCCACGGCAAGGAGATGGGCCACGCGGACGAGTTCGGGCCCGGCGACATCGGCGCGGTGGCGAAGCTCAAGGAGACCCACGCAGGCGACGTGCTCTCCGAGAGCGAAGCTGACATCGACCTGGGGCTCCCGCCGGCGCCCTCGCCGGTGATGGCGTTCGCGATCGAGCCGAAGGCCAAGGGCGACGAGGACAAGGTCTTCACGGCCCTGCGGCGCCTGCAGGAGGAGGACCCGACCCTCGACCTGCACCGCGATGCCCAGACCGGCGAGCAGATCGTGGCCGGACTCACCCAGATCCACGTGGAGGTGATCGTCGACCGGCTGAAGGAGCGCTTCGGCGCGGAGGTGAACCTGAAGCCGCCGCGCGTGCCCTACCAGGAGACGATCAAGGGCTCGGCCAAGGCGCAGGGCCGGTACAAGAAGCAGACCGGCGGGCGCGGCCAGTTCGGCGACTGCCACATCGAGATCGAGCCCCTCCAAGGGGGCGACGGCTTCGAGTTCGAGACCCGCATCAAGGGCGGCGCCATCCCGCAGGGGTTCATCCCGGCGGTGGAGAAGGGCGTGCGCGAGGCGATGTCGGCGGGCGTGATGGCGGGCTATCCGGTGAAGGGCGTGCGGGTGACCGTCTACGACGGCTCCTACCACTCCGTCGACTCCTCGGAGATGGCGTTCAAGATCGCCGGCTCGATGGCGTTCAAGAAGGCCGCCGAACAGGCAGGAGCCACGCTGCTCGAGCCGATCATGACCGTGCGGCTCTCGATTCCCGACACGGCCGTGGGCGACGTGATCGGCGACCTGAGCGGCCGCCGCGGGCGCCCGCTGGGCACCGAGGTGAAGGGCTCGATGACCGAGGTCATGGCGGAGGTCCCGATGGCCGAGTTGCTCACCTACGCGCCCCACCTGCGGGCGATCACCGGCGGGCAGGGGGAGTACACGATGGAGTTCGCGCGCTACGAGGAGGTTCCGGCGCACATCGCCCAGCAGGTGATTGCGGGGTCTGAGAAGGACGAGGCGACCGCGGCCGGCTGAGAGGCGCTAGTACCCTCGCCTGCGTGACGACGAAGAAGGAGCTTCGGCCCACACACGACCTCATCGTCTGCGACATCTGCGGCCGGTCGATCCTGAAGGGCGAGCGCACCGAGGCCTTCCTCGCTCCCGGAGGAATCCGCAAGATCGTGTGCGAGCTGTGTCAGGCGCGGGCAACCCACGAGGGCTGGATCCGCGAGTCCGCCCATGGCGATCTGCCGGCCTCGCGCGGTCCCCAGCGCGAGCACCGTTCGCTGTTCGGGCGCTTCCGCGGGCGTGGCGACGCCGAGCCGGAGCCGTGGGAGGACGTTCAGGCGCCGGGGCCGGATCCCGAACCGGGATTCGAGGAGGAGTACGCGCCCCCGGCGTTCGCCGAGGAGCCACAGCCCACGCCGGAGGAGGATCGCGAGCCGGCCCCCGCGCCGCCGCGCTCCCGGCCGAAGGACCCGCGCCATGTCCGCGCGATCCCCACCAACGCCGAGGTGAAGATCGAGCGCGCGCTCGGGCTCTTCAACGGCTCCGAGCACACCAAGACCGTCGCCGGGATCGGCCGCACGCTCGGCACTCCCTACGTGAGCGCGATGCCGAATTCGATCGAGCCGAGCCACGTGGACGTGGTGGTCGCGTGGGAGCTCTCCTGGTACCGGTGGCGCATCGACCTCGGCGACTCCGCCGATGCGATCGTGCTACTCGGCAAGGGCGAGGAGTACGCCGAGCTCGGCGTCGAGGACGACTCCTGGAACGGTGTCGCGGCGGCGGATGGGACGCTGGCCCTCGGTGTAGTGCCCGAGCCGTGATCTACTGCGTCGTGCAAAGCGTCAACGCTCGAGGCCGTCGAGCTTCGATCTGACCAAAGTGTGAACACGCCGTGACACGGGCGTAGGAACGCGCGCCGGAGGGAACACCTCCGTCATGCAACACACGCCATCGGAAGGTCGGTCATGGGATTAGGAGACACCGCTGCGGCGGTCGGGAAGGGTCTGTTCGCGGGAGCGGCGGGCACGGCGGCGATGACCGTCTCGAGCACCCTCGAGGCGAAGCTACGTGATCGCGGCTCGAGCTCGGCCCCCGCCGACGCCGCGGGCAAGGTGCTCGGAGTGCAGCCACGCGATCCCGCCGGCCAAGCCCGCTTCTCGAACGTCGTCCACTGGGGCTACGGCACCTCGTGGGGCGCCGTGCGCGGACTTCTGAGCGTGGCAGGCCTCGACGGCGGACGCGCGGCTGCCGCTCACTGGGCCGTGGTGTGGGGGTCGGCCCAGGTGATGCTGCCCGCGCTGGATGTCGCGCCGCCGCCGTGGAAGTCCCCGCCTGAGGAGATCGGCATCGACGCCTTCCACTACGCGGTCTACGCGGTGGCGACGGGCGTCGCCTTCGCGGCCCTCGATGCTTGAACCGGGTTCAGTTTTCCACGATCTCGACCTGCCCGACCACACCGGCAGGGAGCGGCGGCTCTCGGAGGTGGCGGGCGGCGACCCGGTGGCGCTGGTGTTCTCGCGCGGCTGGTGGTGTCCCAAGGAGCAGCGCTACCTGCGTGAGCTGTCGGCGCTCCAGGACGAGTTCGAAGTGGCCTACACGCGGATCGTCGTCGTCAGCATCGATGCTCCAGAGGTGCAGTCCGCCTTCCGGGCCGGACTCGGTGCGCGATTTGTGTTCCTCTCCGACGGCGATCGCCGCTGGCTCGAGCAACTGGATCTGCTCGAGGAGACCGACTCGACCCACCGCCCGTACCGGCCTACGGCCTTCACGCTGCATCCTGACCTGACCATCCACGCCGCCTACGACGGCTACTGGTACTGGGGGCGCCCGACCGCCGAGGACCTGCGCCAGGACATGCGCGCGATCTCCCGCACGGTCCGCGAGGACTTCAAGCGCTGATGGGCGACCTGCCCGACGGCGCCGCCTACCTCGCCTTCGACGGAGATGAGCTTCGCCCGGGCACGGCAGGTGGCCGCCGTTTCATGGTCGACGCTCGCTGTCTGGAGGGCACGCCGGTGGACGGCGCGTACGCCCACGTCTGTGCCCTGCCCGCCGACACCGCGGTGGTCGCGTTCGATCAGCCCGAGGTCCAGCAGGTGCGCCGCGACGCGCTTGCTTGGTGGATCCCGATGCTGGGCGATGCGCTCGTGTGCCTGACCACGCTCGCTCTGGACGAGTCGCACTACGGCGGCGCAATCACGGTGACGCGCGAACCCGCGCCCTGGAGCGAGGACCCGTTCGCGCGCATGTTCCCGGGCACGGTCGTGCGCACGGATCTGTTCTGCGAGGTCCTGCCTCCGCCCGGCCCGGTCCTCGAGCGCTACGCGGGCGTCGCCTGGCCGGGCGGGAGCTTCTGAGCCAGCGCGCCCTGCTCGAGGAGGAGGGCGTGGCCTTCCGCCCGAGTGGCCGTGTGGACCTCGGGCGCTGCCGCTTCCCCGTCTAGATCAGGGGGCGATCTCGGCGAGGAAGCCGGTTACCGCACGGGCGCACTCGTCCGGGGCATCCTCGAACACGAAGTGGCCTGCGCCCTCCACCACGACGAGCCGGGTGTCCGGCAGCTCGGATTCAAAGCGCTTGGCCCCGGCCACCGGAGCGAAGGGGTCGGTCTCGCCCCAGAGCAGCAACGCCGGGACCCCGAGCGCGGCGAGCTTGCCCTCGTACGGGACGAGCTTCTCGAAGTCTCCCGAGCGGTAGAGCTCGAGTGCGCCGCGCCCCCGGCCGCCCTCGAATCCCTTCCAGTACTCGGCCACGGCGTCGGGGCCGATTCCCGGGCTCGACTGGGTGAGCAACGCCCCGAGGCTTTCCTCGGTCAGGCCCTCCACGAGCGCCTCGCCGTCGCCGGGCGCGCGCATCACGTCGGCCAGCCCGTGCCACTTCCCGTCCGAGAAGAAGCCGCTCGCGGAGATGATCAGCGCGCGGATGGACTCGGGGTTCTCACACGCCCACCGCAGCCCGATCAGGCCACCCCAGTCGTGCACGCACAGGACGACCTGGCCGAGGCCACCGGAGGAATGGAACTCCCCGAGCGCCTCCACCTGGGCCTCCCAGCTCGAGGGATCGCCCAAGGGCGAGTCGCCGAATCCGAGCAGGTCGGGCGCCACGGCACGCCAGCCCGCGGCGGCCACGGGCTCCATCAGATCGCGCCACATGTAGGAGGACTCCGGAAAGCCGTGGACCATGAGCACCGGCTCGCCATCTCCCAGTTCGGTGTGGTGCAGCACGCGACTAGGCTCCCAGATCGTGGACGTCAAACCCTCAAAGGCGTGGTACTGGGTGGCCGGTGCCGTCTTCGTGGCGGGCGTCGCCACCGCCGTGATCCTGTTCGTGACGCTGCTCTCCGGGATCTTCGGCGATCTCGACCGCTTCGACGTGCCCGGCGGTCGCAACGTGGCCTTCGAGGCCGGCGAGGAGCGCGCGATCTACTTCGAGGAGGGCGTGTCGGGCGCCTGCGACGTGAGCCCGTTCGGCGAGCTCGAGAAGACCAGCGGGTCGAGCATCGACACCGGAGGGGATTCCTTCCGGTCGGTGTACTCCTTCAAGGCGCCGCGCTCCGCCTCCTACCAGGTGGTCTGTCAGGTCGACCGCGCCTCGGAGGCAGCCGTGGGCCCACAGCTCGCCTCCTTCGGCTTCGTCGGGCGCATCCTGCTGATCGTCGGCGCGGGGCTGATTGCGTTCCTGGTGGCGCCGGCCATCGCGGTGGTGGTGGCGATCATGCGCCATCAGCGGAAGAAGAAGCAGGCCGCACCCGGTACAGCTTGACGCCGCCGCTGATCCCCTTGAGCTCCTTCGCGCCCGCGAAGGACCACCGATAGTCCCCCGCGGCGGACTCCTTCACCCATTCGGTGGTGAGGATGCTCGCCGGGTAGGCCTTCCCCGTCAGACGGCTCGCGAGATTCACCGGGCGCCCGTACCAGTCGCCCATCCGTCCGAGGGCCTCGCCGCGGGCCACCCCGACGCGTAGCTGCGGGAAGTCCTCGCCCTCCTCGTCGACGGCGCCCACCATCTTGAACGCGGTCTCGAGCACGGGATCGACGTCGGGGCTGACGATCATCGCGGCATCGCCGATCATCTTCACCACGCGCGCGCTTCCGCACAGGGCGTCGGTGGCGATCTCCGCGAGCCGCTCGCCGATCGAGCCCAGAGCGTCGGTGTCGATCGACTCGCCGATCTTCGTGAACCCGACGAGGTCGGCGAACAGCACGGTGACCTCGCTGCCCCCGGTCACGCGGCCGGCCCGGCGCATCGAGCTGTCGAGTATGTCCTGGCGCAGCTGGGTGCGCAGGTGGGACATGAGCAGCTGCTCTACGGCGGGGATGGCGAGCGGCACCAGGTTGCGGGCGGCTTCCGCGTAGCGCAGCCCGACCTCGCGCTCGGTGTCACCGGCGCGGGTGAAGCTCTCGACGGTGATCGTGCGCAGCGCCGAGGCGATGGTGGAGGTGGTCTGGCCGAGTACCCGGCTGAGGTCAAAGAGCGCGGCCTCCGGCAGCCCCGCCTCCTTGGCGGCTCCGAGCAGCCGCGCCGACTCCACCTCGGAGTCGGTGATCACCGGCTCGTCGGGGTCGACCGCCGGAAGGCCTGCGGCCTGGCGCTGGCGCTGCAGGAAGCGCAGCTCGAGGCCGAGCTTCTCCGCGACGGCGCGCTGGGTGTGTGCGCCCTCGTCCGCCAGGGCGCGCTCCACCGGGAGCAGGGCCAGGCGGCTCTCCTCGATCGCCTCGCGCAGCTCCTCCGCGGAGGCACCGTCCTCGTGCAGCGCGTCGAGCAGCTGCAGGCGGCCCTCCCGGTCCCTCCCCTCGGTGCCCTCGAGGAAGCCCTCAGCCTCCCAGTCCACGCTCAGCGCCCGCGCGCGTCGAGCGCCTCGTTCACGAGCTCGTCGGCGCGCTCGTTTTGCTCGCGGCGCACGCTGCGAACGGCCCAGGCGTCGAACTCGCGAAGCGCGGCCGAGGCCTCGGCGTGCAGCGGCTTCAGGTGCGCCTGCTTGACCTTGTACTCCCCGCCGATCTGGCGCGCGACGAGCTCAGAGTCGTTCACCACCTCGACCTCGCTGGCGCCGAGCTCGCGCGCGAGCTCGAGGCCGAGCATGAGCGCGCGGTACTCGGCCACGTTGTTGGTGGTCTCGCCGATGTAGGCGTTGCGATCAGCGAGCTCTCCGCCCTCCGGCGTGGTGGCCACCGCGGCTACCGCGGCGGGCCCTGGGTTGCCTCGCGAACCGCCGTCCACGTGGACGACGACCTTCACCCCGGGGGATCGACGGGAGGGAAGCTCCCGGAGGCGCGGCGGCGGCGGCGGTCGCGCGTGATGCGCTCGTGCTGGTGCTCCCCGTCCTCGCCGCGCTTGCGCCGGTCGGGGCCGCCGCGACGGTCGACGATGACCTTCACGTTGGCGTCGTCCTTGTAGTACTCCACCAGGTTGTCGAAGAGATCCGGTGCCAGGGCCTGCGGCACCACGCAGTAAATCACGGGTCGGAGACTACACCGAGGGCAAGCGTTCCATCGGCGGCTGCGACGCCGTTCCAGGAGTCCTCCTCGACCCCGAGATCGGAAAGCTCCTCGCCCTTGTCGATGCCGGCGCCGGGGCACTTCGTGGTCGAGGACGACCCGGCGGCTGCGGCCACTGCGGTAACCGGCTTCCTCGCCGAGGTCGCCCCCTAAGCTCTGCGGGATGCTTTGCAGGGGATGCTTCGCCGTCGTCTTCGCGTGTCTGGCGGCCGCCGGGCCTGCCGTGGCGCAGGGGCTCGAGGCGCCGGGCTGTACCGCGGTGCCGGGAGCGCCCCTGCCTCGGCCCGCAGATCCGGCGCTCGACTGCCCCCGTCCTGCAGACAGCTCCCCGCCCGCTCAGCCCCCCGCCGCGCCGCCCCCGGCATCGGCCGAGGCCATGGATTCCTGCCTGCCCAGCACGACCCTGGTGGCCCGCCGGGCCATCGGGCCCGTCCGGGTGGGGGACGCCCGCTCCCGGATGGCGAGCATGGCCGGGACGCCGACGGTCGTGGCCAGGGTCGTCTACTCCTACTGCGTCGCCGGCGGTGGGTTTGTCCGCGCGGTCTTCGGTGAGCGGGCCCGGTCGCGGCTAGTGCTCACGACGGCATCCGTCCACACGGCCGCCGTCGAGCGCCGCCGTTCCGTCGCGGATCTAATCGAGCGCGCCCTCCCGGTGGGCCGTGGGCTCTGGCGCGACGGCCTCACGGTGTACGGCGTGCGCGGGAAGCGTGTGAGCTTCGTGGCGGTTGTGGATCGCGGCCTCGCGAAGAGTCCGAAGCGGCTGCGCCGCTACGTGGTGCTGGCCCGCAAGGGCTGACGCTCGCTCAGCAGCCGAAGCGGAAGCGGGCGACGTCGACCCGGCTGCCCCCGGGGCGGAAGCCGACGCCCTCGGCCTCGAGCATCCGGCGCTGGCGATCGCCCATCGCCAGCGATCCGTCGGAGCGCACGATCCGGTGCCAGGGCACGGAGGGATCGTCGGTGTGAGCCATCACGAGCCCGGCGAAGCGCGGCGAGCGGGGCGAGAGGTCGCCGTATGTGGTCACGAACCCCTCCGGGATGGCGCGGGCGCGCTCCAGGACTTCCTGGGCCAGGGGAGAGTTGGTGAGAGCTACGTCAGGCGGCGAAGCGGATGATGGGACTCGAACCCACGACCTTCTGCATGGCAAGCAGACGCTCTAGCCAACTGAGCTACATCCGCGAGGCGGCGGAGTATAGAGCCGGTACGTATGGCCGATTCAGGCACATGGCGCCTCTCCAACCCGCCGGTAATCGGCTGGGTCCTCTACGACTTCGCCAACACGATCTTCTCGTTTGTGGTGGTCACGCGCTACTTCGGCGATTGGATCGTCGACGAGCGCGGCCACCCCGACATCTACATCGGGTTGATGACGGCGGCGGTGTCGGTGGCGCTCGTGATCGCCCTGCCGGCGATCGGCGCGCGCGTGGACCGGCGGGCGCGCCACAAGCCGGTGCTGATCGGCTTCACCCTGCTCTCGGTCGCGGCAACCGCACTGCTCGGCGTGGTCGAGCCGGTGCTGATCGCGCTTGTTGTCGGCGGTATCGCCACGTTTGCCTTCAACACGGCCGACTCGCAGTACCACCCACTGCTCGGGGTGGTGGCGCCGCAGGAGCGTCGCGGGCGCGTGTCGGGCATCGCGGTGGCGGTCGGCTACCTCGGCACGCTCACAGCCCTGTTCGCGATCGGCGCGATGGTCGACGACGGCGAGGCGCAGAGGGCGTTCATTCCCGCTGCGCTGCTCTTCGGCTTGTTCGCGCTGCCGTGCTTCTTCCTCGTGCGCGAGCGGCGCGCACCGCCGCCGCCCGGCGAGCTGCCGAAGCGCGGCCCGTTCGCCGAGCTGGCGGCCTCGCTGCGCCGCGCGCGGGGCGCGCCGCACGGGCGGCTGCTGCTCGCACGCTTCCTCTACGTCGACGCGATCGCCACCGTCATCCAGTTCCTCGTGGTCTACGCCCGCCGCACGGGGGAGTTCGACGGCACTCGCATCGACGCTCTGCTGGCGGTCTCGACCGTCGCGTCGATCGCGGGCGCCATCGGAGCGGGGCTCGCCGCCGAACGGGTGGGAGCCAAGAGGGTGATCATCGCGACGCTCGTGGTCACGATCGCCGCGCTCGTGGGCGCCGCCGTGAGCGGTGCCGGGGCCGCGCTGTGGGTCGCGGGGCCGTTGGTGGGAGCGGCTCTCGGCTCGCTCTCGAGCGTCGACCGCGTGCTCATGCTGCGGCTGATCCCCGCCGAGAGCCGCGGCGAGGACTTCGGCCTCTACGCCATCGCCGGCAAGCTGTCGACCGGCTTCGGCCCGCTCGTGCTCTGGGGCGGCACGATCCTCGTGCTCACGGAGTTCGCGGGCCTGTCGAAGTTCGACGCCAGCCGCGTGGCGGTGGCCGTCCTCGCCGGCTCGGCGCTGGCGGGGCTGCTCGTGCTGCGCCCGCTCCGCGACCCGTCCGTTCCGGACGTCACCCACTAGCCTTCCGGCCGTCACCCGGCGCCGTGGCGGAGTGGCTACGCAGCGGCCTGCAAAGCCGTTTACACC
>JACCYP010000036.1 GCA_013696425.1 Thermoleophilaceae bacterium | reverse complement strand
CGACCCGGGCCGGGTGGCGGAGCTCGTGGCCGAGCGCCGCGCGGGCACCGGCGCTCCCCGGCTCGCCGCGATCCTCGCCACCGACCTCTACGGCCATCCGGCGGATGCCGATGCGCTGCGGGCGATCGCGCACGGCGCGGGCGCCGCCTACATCGAAGATGCGGCCGAGTCGCTCGGCGCCGCCTACCGCGGCCGCGCCGCCGGTTCGGTGGGCGACCTCGCCGTTCTCTCCTTCAACGGCAACAAGGTGATCACCGCCGGCGGTGGTGGGGCCGTGGCCACCGACGATGCAGACGCCGCGCAGCGCGTGCGCCACCTGTCGGCCCAGGCCCGCTCGCACCCGGTCGAGTACCACCACGACCAGGTCGGGTTCAACTACCGGCTGCCGAGCCTGAACGCGGCGCTGGCGCTGGCGCAGCTGGAGCGCCTCGACGAGCTGGTCGAGGCGCGCCGCTCGCACCGCGCCGCCTACGCCGAGCGCCTGCCCGAGCTCGAGATCATGGGCGCGGAGCCGTGGGCCGAGAGCTCCCACTGGCTCACGTGCGCGCTGCTGCCCGAGCCGCGTTCGCGCGACGAGATCCGGGGGGTGGTCGATCGCTGCGGCGCGGCGGGGGTCGAGGTGCGGCCGTTCTTCGCGCCCGTGCACGAGCTGGCCCCGTACGCGGATGCCCCGCGCGGCCCGCTGCCGGCCACGGAGGATCTCTATGCGCGCGGCCTCAACCTGCCGTCCTCCGCGGACCTGCGCAGCGAGGACATCGACCGCGTCTGCGAGACGCTGCGAGCGGCGCTGTGAGCGGGGTGAGCGTCGCCGGGCGCGAGATCGCCGCGGGCGGCGACCCGTACGTGATCGCCGAAGCCGGGGTGAACCACAACGGCGACCTCGCGATCGCGCTCGCGCTGATCGAGGCGGCTGCCGAGGCGGGCGCCGACGCCGTGAAGTTCCAGACCTTCTCCGCGGAGGCGATCGCGACAGATGCAGCCGCGGCAGCCGACTACGCCGGCGGGGGAACCCAGCGCGCCCTCCTCCGCGGGCTCGAGCTCCCGCCCGGCGCGTGGCCGCAGCTGCGGGACGCCGCCGAGGCCGCCGGGCTCGCGTTCCTGTCGACTCCATTCGACTCGAGCGCCGTCGCGACGCTGACCGAGCTCGGCGTGCCCGCGCTGAAGATCTCCTCCGGGGACCTCACCAACACGCCGCTCCTGCGCGAGGCGGCCGCGACCGGCGTGCCGGTCATCCTCTCCACCGGGATGAGCACGCTCGAGGAGGTGGAGCGCGCACTGGCCGACCTCGGCCCGGCGGAGGTCGTGCTTCTGCACTGCCTCTCCGCCTACCCGGCTCCGATGCAGGAGCTGAACTTGGCGGCGATCCCGCTGCTCGCCGAGCGCTTTGGGCGGCCGGTCGGCTTCTCCGACCACACCGAGGGCCGGGCGGCGTGCGTCGCGGCCATCGCCCTCGGCGCGTGCTGCATCGAGAAGCACCTGACCCTCGACCGCACGGCGGAGGGCCCTGACCACGCAGCGTCGATGGAGCCCGACCTGTTCGCGCTCCTCGTCCGCGACGTGCACGAGGCGCACGCTGCCATCGGGCGGGCGGAGAAGGCCCGGCAGCCGAGCGAGGAGAACACCGCCCAGGTGGCGCGGCGCAGCCTCGTGGCCGCCCGGGAGCTCGAGGCCGGCACTGTGCTCACCGCGGAGGATCTCGCCGCGCAGCGCCCCGCCGGCGGGATCGAGCCCACGGCGATCGACGAGGTCGCCGGCCGGACCCTCATCCGCGCCCTGGGGGCCGGCGAGCAGCTGGCGGCGGAGGATCTCGAGTGAGCCGCCGCGTCGCCGCGGTCACGAGCACGCGCGCCGACTTCGGCCTCATGCGCCGCGCCTTCGAGGCGATCGATGCCGACCCGGACCTCGAGCTCGCGCTGATCGTGACCGGCACGCACCTCTCCCCCGAGCACGGCAGCACCGTCGAGGAGATCCGCGCGAGCGGGCTCCCGATCGCGCGGGAGGTGCCGGTGAAGCTCGAGTCGGACTCGGGCGCGGGCACGGCGCGTACCGCCGGGCGGACCACAGCGGCGCTTGCCGACGCCCTCGAGGCCACCGCGCCCGACGTCGTGATGCTCCTCGGCGACCGCTACGAGATGCACGCCGCCGGCGTGGCCGCCACGGCCATCCGCCTTCCCCTCGTGCACCTGTGCGGGGGCGAGACCACCGCGGGCGCGGTCGACCAGGTGTGGCGCAACTCCCTGACGAAGATGGCCCACCGCCATCTCGTCGCGACGTCCGAGTACGCCGACAACGTGCGGTCCATGGGCGAAGCGGCAGAGAGGGTCGAGGTGGTGGGCACGCCCGGCCTCGACGCGATCGCCGCCCTGCCGCCCGCGGACCGCGCCGCGCTCGTGGAGGCGCTCGGCATCGACCTCGCCGCGCCGGTCGCGATGATCACATTCCACCCACCCACCACCCTCCTTCCCGGCGAGCCCGCCGCGGCCGAGCAGCTCGAGGAGTTCCTCGAGGGACTCCGCCGGGTCGAGGCCACCTACGTGATCACCGGCTCGAACGCGGACGCGGGCGGCGCGGAGGCCACGGCCGCGCTCACCAGCTTCGCCGCCGAGAGCCCCGAGCGGCGCGTCGAGGTGGCGAGCCTCGGCTCGGAGCGCTACCTGCAGCTCATGGGCCTGGCGCAGGCAATGGCGGGCAACTCCTCCAGCGGGCTCATCGAGGCGGCCTCGTTCGAACTGCCGGTCGTGAACGTGGGCTCGCGCCAGCGCGGGCGGATCGCGCCGCCCAACGTGATCGCCGCGGCGGCCGACGCCGGCTCGGTCGAGGAGGCGCTGCGCTCTGCACTCGACCCGGCGTTCCGCGAAGACCTGCGCGGCATCGAGAACCCCTACGGCGACGGCCGCACGGCCGCCCGCGTGGTGGCCGCGCTCAAGGCGCTGACGCTTGGTCCCGAGCTGCTGGTGAAGGTGTGAGCATGCCCCAGCTGATCTGCCTCGGCGCGGGCGGCCACGCGAGCGTGGTGCTGGACGCCGCCGAGTCGGCCGGCTTCGACGTGGCCGGAGCACTCGACCGCGACGGCGCCCCCGCCGTGGCGCAGGGCCGCTGGCCGGTGCTCGGGGGCGACGAGCTGCTGCCGGGGCTCGTGGCGCAGGGGATGGTGGCGGCGATCGGGCTGGGCGGTACGGGCGACAACTCGCGGCGCCGCGACCTCTACGAGCGCGCCGCGGCGGCCGGGGCAGAGCTGCCGGCGATCGTCCACCCGAGCGCCGTCGTGTCGGCCTCCGCCGAGCTGGGCCCGGGCACCGTGGTGCTCGCGGGCGCGATCGTTAACGCCGGCGCGGCACTCGGCGCGGACGTGATCGTGAACACGGGCGCGCTCATCGAGCACGACTGCACGGTCGAGGACCACGCCCACCTCTCCCCCGGCTCGGTGCTCGGCGGCGCTGTGCGCGTCGGCGAGGGCGCCCACGTCGGCCTTGGCGCCACGGTCCGCGAGGGCCTGGCCGTGGGTGCAAGCGCGCTGATCGGCGCCGGCGCGGTGGTGCTCGGGGATGTGCCCGCCGGCGCGACGTGGGTGGGCGTCCCGGCCCGGCCACACGAGTAGATCGCCATGCGCTCCGCGGACGTCGTGGGAGTGATGAATGCGATCGAGCGCGCGGTGGCGGTGGGGCAGTGGCGGATCGACGGGCTGCGGGTGTGGCCGCTCTGCCGGGCGAACCTGAACTGGTTCGAGAACGACGACTACAAGACCGCCGGCACCGCCTCGCAGCGGGTGCGCTTCGGGCGCGCGGGCGCCCTGGCGGAGGTGGCCCGCGGAACGCTCGATGCCGCGC
>JACCYP010000034.1 GCA_013696425.1 Thermoleophilaceae bacterium | reverse complement strand
GGCCTGGGCCTGGCGCGGAGCCACGGCTTGAGCGACGCACCGGCGGTGCGTGGGCGCCGCCGCGCGCTGGCGCGCGACGCGCTGATCGAATCGCGGCTCACGCCGAACGCGATCTCGCTCACGGGCTTCGCGCTGAACGTGCTCGCGGCCGTTCTAGTGTGGCAGCGCTATTTCTTCCTGGCGGGCATCGCGTTCGTCGTCGGGTCGATCATGGACACCCTCGACGGCCGCTACTCGCGGATGTCCGGCAAGGGCACGCCGTTCGGCGCCTTTCTCGACTCGACGCTCGACCGCGTCGAGGAGGGTGTGGTGCTCACCGCGGTGGCCGCCTACTTCGCCGACCGCGGCATGGAGCTCGCGGCCGCCGCGACCGTGCTCGCCGTGGTCGGGTCGATGATGGTCTCCTACACGCGTGCGCGTGCGGAGGCGCTCGGGGTCGAGTGCAAGGTCGGTCTCGCGACGCGCGCCGTGCGCGTGGTGATCATCTCCGCGGGCCTGCTGTTCGCCCGCGGTGCGGGCCTCGGCGACTTCGAGCTGCTCGCGCCCGCCATCTACGTGCTCGCCGTGCTCACCGTTTTCACCACGCTCCAGCGGATATTCCACGTCCGCAGCGAGCTGCGTGCCGGTGTAACCGCACCCACCGCCTAGGGTTCATCTAGTGCGGCCCCCGCTCGGGGCCGCTATTTACGAGGATTACCGGACCGGCCCCGTCCCGGGGCCCTTCCAGGAGGAAGAAAACTTGGCTGAGAACGGAAACACCAACGGCGCCTCGCGCTACCAGGCGGACAAGGTCCGCGTCGCGATCGTCGGCGTCGGCAACTGCGCCTCGTCCTTCGTACAGGGCGTGCAGTTCTACAAGGACGCCAATCCCGACGAGGACGTACCGGGGCTCATGCATGTGGACCTAGGCGGCTACCACGTCCGCGACATCGAGTTCACCGCGGCCTTCGACATCGACCAGGACAAGGTCGGCAAGGATCTCTCCGAGGCGATCTGGTCGGGCCAGAACAACACGATCAAGTTCGCCGACGTGCCGAAGCTCGACGTGCCCGTGCATCGCGGGATGACGCATGACGGCCTCGGCAAGTACCTCAAGGAGAAGATCACCAAGGCGCCCGGCGAGACCGCCGACATCGTCCAGATCCTCAAGGACACGAAGACCGACGTCGTCGTCTCCTACCTCCCGGTCGGTTCCGAGAACGCGACCAAGTGGTACGTCGAGCAGGTGCTCGAGGCCGGCTGCGGCTTCGTGAACTGCATCCCGGTGTTCATCGCCCGCGAGGAGTACTGGGGCAACCGGTTCCGCAAGGCCGGGCTCCCGATCGTCGGCGACGACATCAAGTCCCAGGTCGGCGCGACCATCGTCCACCGCCAGCTCGCTCGCCTCTTCGGTGACCGTGGCGTGAAGCTCATGCGCACGTCGCAGCTGAACGTCGGCGGCAACATGGACTTCTACAACATGCTCGAGCGCGAGCGCCTCGAGTCGAAGAAGATCTCCAAGACCAACGCCGTGACCTCGATCATGGATCACGAGCTGCCGCCGGACGACGTCTACATCGGCCCGTCGGACTACGTGCCGTGGCTCTCGGACCGCAAGTGGGCGCACATCCGGCTCGAGGGCCAGGCCTTCGGCGACGTGCCGCTCACCGCTGAGATGAAGCTCGAGGTGTGGGACTCGCCGAACTCGGCGGGCATCGTCACCGACGCCGTGCGCTGCTGCAAGCTGGCGCTCAACCACGGCATCTCCGGTCCGCTGGAGGGTCCGAGCTCCTACCTGATGAAGTCCCCGCCGGTCCAGGTGAAGGACTCGGTCGCGCGCGACGACACGGAGAAGTTCATCGAGGAGTACGGCGGCGCGCCGAAGCTCCCGGGGACCAAGCCGAAGAAGGAGCAGAAGGACAAGGCAAAGGCCTAACCCCGATCGTCAGTCGTCAGAGCGGCGGTCCTCCGGGGCCGCCCTAGTCGTGGTGTACTCTGTGTACACTATGACCACGGTCGGCATACGGGAGTTGCGCCAGAACCTGAGCGCGTATCTGCGCGAGGTCGCGGAGGGCAAGTCGATCCAGGTGACCGACCACGGCCGCCCGGTCGCCGTGCTCGGGCCGGTTCCCGCAGAGCAGTCGGAGTGGGATCGCCTCATCGCGGAAGGCACCATGCGTCCGCCGCAGGGAGACCTGCTCGCGCTCGGGCCCCCGCCCGAGGACATCGAATGGACCGGATCGCTGACCGAGGCACTCGACGAGATCCGTGAAGACAGCGTCGAGTGATCGTCTACCTCGACGCCTCGGCGCTCGTGAAGCTGGTGCGGCCGGAGCCTGAGTCTGCCGCGCTCGGCGACTTCCTCGCAGGCCGGCCCCGTCGGGCGTCGAGCAAGATTGCGGCGGCCGAGGTCCCCCTGGCCGTTCGCCGGCGCACATCCGACCCCTCTGCATTCGAACGCGCGCGTTCAGTGCTCTCCGACGTGGGGCTCCTGGACCTGACGGACGCGAGGGTGCGGCTCGCAGCCGAGACCGACCCACCGCTCAAGGCGCTCGACGCCATTCACCTCGCGACCGCGCTCTCGCTCATCGAGCTCGAGGCCTTCGTCGTCTACGACCGCCGTCTGATCGCTGCGGCCGAAGCGGCCGGCCTGCCGGTGGCCTCGCCCGGAACCAGCTAGCGCTCGTACAGGCGCTCGACCGTTTCCTCGTACTTCGCAAGGATCGGCTTGCGCTTCAGCTTCATGGTCGGCGTGAGCTCGTCGCCGCCGGGGAGCCATTCCTCGTCGAGGATATCGAAGCGCTTGATCTGCTCCACGCGCGAGAGGTCGGCGTTGGCCGTCTCGACGGCCGCCTTCACCTGATCGGTCAGGTCCTCGACGCTGCGCCCGGCGCGCATGTCCGGATCGAGCGTGATGAGCGCCACGTTGAACGGCCGCCCGTCGCCGATGGCCATCACCGAGCCCACGAGCGGGTCGGCGCTCTTCACCTTGTTCTCGATGTTCGCGGGCGACATGTTCTTGCCGGCCGCATTGATGATCAGCTCCTTCTTGCGGTCGACGATCTTCACGTAGCCGTCGTCGGAGATCTCGGCGATGTCTCCCGTCAGGAGCCAGCCGTCGTCGGTGAAGGTCTCCCTCGTCTTCTCCGGCAGGTTCCGGTAGCCGCGCATCACGAGCGGGCCACGCACCATCAGCTCACCGTCCTCGGCGAGCTTCAGCTCGACGCCGGGCAGCGCGGTTCCGACGGTGCCCGGCCGGATCGCGTCGGGGCGGTTGATGGTCGCCACCGCGCTCGTCTCGGACATGCCCCACAGCTCGCAGATCGGGATGCCGAGGTTGCCGAAGAACTCGAGCACCGCGTCCGGTGTGGCCGCCGCGCCGACGAGGAACACCTCGACCTTGTCGACCCCGATCCGCTGGCGGATGGCCTGGGCGGTGGCGTCGTCGGCCGCCGCGGCGTCCACGCCGCCGGCCTCGAGCGCGGCCTTCAGCTTCTCCCAGATTCGCGGGACGGCCCCGAACAGCGTCGGCCGCACCTCGATCGCGTGCTCGAAGAAGCGCGGCGGCTCCGGGCACGTGGTGAGCGTGGTGCCGAAGATCATCTGGAGGTCGTGGTTGAGCAGCCGGTCGGCCACGTGCGCCGCCGGGAGGAACGAGATCGAGCGCCCGTCGACGGGCACGGGCACGGCCTCCACGAGCGCGTTTGCCTCCCACATCACGTTCGCGTGCGTGAGCTCCACACCCTTCGGCGGGCCGGTGGTGCCCGAGGTGTAGATGAGCATGAGCACGTCCTCGGCCTCGACGGCGCGCCAGCGCGCCTCGAAGTCGAAGCCGGCCGGCGCCGCGGTGTTCTCGAGCATCTCCAGCCCGCCATCGTCGATCACCACCACGTGCTCGACCTGACCACCGAGTGCGCGGGCCTCCTCGACCAGCGGCAGGAACTGCTTCTCACAGACCACGATCTTCGGCGCCGCGTCCTCGAGCAGGTGCTGGATCTGGCTCGGCGAGCTCGTGTTGTAGATCGAGAAGCAGACCGCGCCGAGGTGCAGCCCCGCCGTGTCGATCAGGTGGAACTCGGGCCGGTTGATCATCATGAAGGCGAGCGTGTCGCCGGGCTCGAGGCCAAGCGCCGCGAGGCCGCCGGCGATCGTCTCCACGCGCTCGGCGTACTCGGACCAGGAGATGAGCACCTCGTCGCCGATCGTGCGCAGCGCAGGTGCGTCTCCGCGGCGGGCGGCGGTGGACTGGAATGCCTCGGCCAGCGTGGGCGCGTCGAGGGCGGCGTTGCGTTCGGTCATGGGAACGGGACCGTAATACTCCGGCGCGATGTGTTTCAAGATCGCACAGGTGAGCCCGTATCCGTGGGAGCAGCATCACGAGGTGAATCTGTACGTCGAGCGGCTCTCCGACGAGCTGTGCAAGCGCGGCCACCAGGTGGTGGTGATCGCCCCGTCGGACTCGCGAGAGCTGGTCCGGACCTCGCGCAAGGCGATCAAGGATGGTGAGGTGTTCGCCGCCGAGGGCTGCGCGAACGTGCTCGGCGTCGGCGGCTCGCTCCCGTTCCCGCCCACTCGCCGTTCCGGCTCGGTGTCGGTGCCCCTCGATGTCTCGCGAACCATCGAGGGACTACTCGGCTCGGCCGACTTCGACTTCGTCCACGTTCACGAGCCATTCGCGCCGAGCGCATCCTCCGCGGCGCTGCGCCACTCGCACGCCCTGAACGTCGGCACCTTCCACGGGCCCGCCGAGCGCGTGCTCTCGACTCAGGTCGCACGGCCGCTGGTGGAGCTCTTCTTCGGCCGTCTCGACGGGCGAATCGCGACCTCGGAGGCCACGCGCATGCTGATGGAGCGCTTCTTCCCCGGGTCATACGACGTGGTGGCGCCGGGCGCCGACGTGGCTCCGTGCCCGCGCGAGGACGGCGAGATCGAGATCGCCTTCTGCCTCGAGGAGGAGCGCTCGGCGCTGAGGCTGTTCCTGCGTGCGCTGCGCCGGCTGCCGGAGGAGCTGCCGTGGAAGGCGACCGTGTGGTCGCGCCTGCCCGGCGCCGAGCCGGCGGTGCCGATCGCCAAGGCGCTGCGCGAGCGCGTGACCTTCGCCGGGCCGCGTAACTTCCCGGAGAGCCTGCTGCTCTCGCGTGCGCACATCGCGGTCGCGGCATCGAACGGCTCCGCTCCCGCACCCGGGATGGTGATCCGGGCGCTCGGCGGCGGGGCGGTGCCCGTGGTCTCGCGGCTGCCGGTCTACCAGGAGGTGCTCGACGACGGCGAGCGCGGCCTCGAGTTCGACGAGCGCGACCCGGACCAGCTCGCGGCGCAGCTCCGGCGCCTGGTCGAGGACCGGGGGCTGCGCAAGGACTTCAGCGATCGGATCGACGCCGCCCGCGACGAGCTCGGCTGGGACCGCGCGGCCGGGCAGGTGGAGGAGATCTACGGACGCATCGCCGCTCGCCGCCATCCGCCCGAGGGCAACCCGGCGCTGCGCAAGCAGCTCGCCAAGCGGGACTTCATCCACGTCGATCTCCACATGCACACCGACCACTCGCACGACTGCGCGACGCCCGTCGACACCCTCATCGAGACCGCCAAGGAGCGGGGGCTCGGCGCGATCGCGGTGACCGACCACAACGAGGTGTCGGGCGCCCTTGAGGCCCGCGAGCGCGCGGAGGGGCTGAAGATCATCGTGGCCGAAGAGGTGAAGACCGCCGACCAGGGCGAGGTGATCGGCCTGTTCATCGAGGAGAAGATCGCGCGGGGGATGACGCTCGAGGAGACGATCGCCGAGATCCGGCGCCAGGGCGGGCTCGTCTATGTCCCCCACCCCTTCGACCGGATGCACTCCGTGCCCGACTACGAGCACCTGCTGAAGGTGGTCGAGGACGTGGATGCGATCGAGGTGTTCAACCCGCGCGTGGCCTTCTCCGCCTTCAACGAGGAGGCGGAGCGCTTCGCCGCCAAGTACCGGCTGGTGGCCGGGGCCGGGAGCGACTCGCACGTGGCCCAGGGCCTCGGCTCGGTGAAGATCCGGATGCGCGACTTCGACGGGCCGGAGGAATTCCTCGAGTCCCTGCGCGACGCCGACATCATCAGGAAGAAGCAGTCGCTGCTCTACGTCCAGGCTCTGAAGTTCCTCCAGACGCGCAACAAGTCGGCCTCGAAACAGCGCAAAACGAGCAAGACGTGATGCAGGCGAAGGGAGCGCGCGAGCAACCGGCGAAAGACGTTCCCGCGATGCCAGCAACAGATGACGAGATCCGGGAGAAGTACCTCGAGCGCGCGATTCGCGAGCTCAACGGGCTCACGCGCGAGATGCAGGAGTGCGACCACTGCCCGCGCGGCAACCTCATGCCGGTGCTCGGCTCGGGCCACCCCCAGGCCGACGTCTTCCTCCTCAAGTTCGCCCCGCGCCCCTCTGAGATCGAGGAGGGCGTGGCCTTCTACGGCCGCGCCGGCGGCGCGCTGATGAAGAGCTTCAAGCGGCTCGGCATCGACCCGCTCACCGTCTACGGGACCGTGTTCGTGAAGTGCCCGGTGCCCGACACCGACCTCTCCGCCCCGGAATGCCGCGCGCGTGTGCTCGACGAGCTCGCGATCGTGCAGCCGCGAATGGTCGTGATCATGGGCGAGGAGGCGCGCGCCGAGCTGAACGACCTGCCGGTGCCGCTCGGCCGCCGGATCGAAGCGAAGCCCGGCGAGTTGCAGACACTCACCCCCTCCTGCCAGGCCGTATGGACGCCGGACATCGACGCCTCGCTCGACGACGAGTCGGCCAAGCGCGAGTTCTGGGCCGCCTTCCGCGCGCTCGGTGACTGGTACGCCGAGCTGCCGCCGTACTAGGCGCCGGAGCCTCCACAAGGGCCGGGGCGCTTGTCTGCCACGACCCAAGGGGTCTAGGCTCGGTCTGTCTAGGAGAGGAGGGCCCCTATGGCCCAGGTACTGGTCGTCGCCAATCGCACGGCTGAGTCAGAGGACCTGCTCGAGGCGCTGAAGGCCCGCGCCGCCCAGGGAGGCGTCCGCTTCACCCTGCTCGTGCCGGCCAGCGGCCACGGCATCCAGCGCGCGGCGAACACCCATGCGGGCGAGGCGGAGGGCGAGGACCATCTGGACCGCGCCGTGGAACGGCTGCGCAAGGAGGGGCTCGAAGTCGAGGCCCAGCTCGGAGACTCCGACCCGGTGGCGGCGGTGTCGGACGCCGCGAACGCAGAGAAGTTCGACGAGGTGATCGTCTCGACCCTGCCGACGCACCTGTCGAAGTGGCTACACCTCGACCTGCCGCGCAAGGTGGCCCACATGACCGGCCTGCCGGTGGAGCACGTGCTGACGAAGGAGAAGGACCCAGCCCGTTAGCCGACTTTGTCGAGCACCGCTACCGCCTCGATGTGGGGCGTCTGCGGGAACATGTCGACCGGGGTGACGGTCTTCAGCTCGTAGCCGCCATCGTCAACCAGCTGGCGGGCGTTCGGAGCCAGCGTGGTCGGATTGCATGAGACGTAGACGATGCGCTTCGCCTCGGCCTCCATCACGCGGCGGACGATCTTGGCCGACAGGCCGGCGCGCGGAGGGTCGATCACGATCACGTCGGGCTTGCCCGCCTCCTCGACCAGCGGGCGCATGGCGGTACGCACGTCGCCGGCGAAGAAGCTGGCGTTGTCGATGCCGTTCAGCTCGGCATTGCGGATGGCGTCGCGGACGGCCTCCTCGACCTGCTCGAGCCCCCACACGTGCCCGGCGAAGCCCGACATCGAGAGGCCGATCGTGCCGATGCCGCAGAAGAGGTCGAACACCTTCTCCTTGCCGGTGAGCCCGGCGCCCTCGGCGGCGATGGCGTAGAGCTGCTCGGCCATCTCGGTGTTGGTCTGGAAGAACGCCTCGGGCGAGATCCGGAAGCGCAGGTCACCCACGCGCTCCTCGATCCACTCCTTGCCGGCCACGAGCTTCGTCTCGCCGCCTCGGGTGGTCTCGGCGACGCCCTCGGCCGCGGTCCAGAGCAGCCCCTGGACCGGTAGTTCGGGCGCTAGGTCCTCGGGATAGAACTTCCCGGGCGAGGTGACGATGCGCGCCTGGATCTGCCCGGTGCGCCGACCCTCACGCACCACGAGGTTGCGCAGGAAGCCCGAGTGGTCCCCGCGGTCATACGCCTTGAGCTCGCGCCCGCGGCACCACTCGCGCACTGCGAGCCGGATGGCGTCGATCTTCTCGGAGGCGAGCACGTCCTCCTCGATGTCGTCGATCGCGTCCCACTGGCCGCGGCGGTGGAAGCCGAGGGCTAGTTGGCCGTCCTCGCCGGCGCCGAAGGAGTACTCGAGCTTGTTGCGGTAGCGCCACGGCTCGACGGCGGGAACGATCGGCTTCATCGGCGGCGACTCGAAGCCGCCGATCCGCTCGAGCGCCTCGCGCACCTGGCGCTCCTTCTCCTCGAGCTGGCGCTCGTACGGCAGCACCTGCCACGGCGCACCCGGGTGCTCGGAGCGCGCCTCGATGCGGTCGGGGCCGGGCTCGAGCAGCTCCACCATCTGTGCCTCCGCGTAGGAGCGCTTCGACTTCCCGATTCGTGCGCGGACCCGGTCGCCGGGAAATCCGCCCTGGACGAACACGACGTAGCCGTCGAGGCGGGCGACGCCCGCGCCGCCCTGGGCGAGGTCGTGGACATGCAGGTCGATCTCCGACCCGCGCTGAGGTTTGCTGGGTCGGACGGCCTCGGGCACGGTTCTATGCTGGCAGCAGGTGCTCCTCGACGACTACCGGCGCGAGGCGGAGGAGTTCGTCTCCGCCCTCGACCTCGACTACTACCTGCAGGGGTCGGGCCAGAAGGACGACCTCGACGTCGAGGCGATCTACGACCGCCACGCCGGACTCTTCACGCGCGCGGCGGTGGAGGAACTGCGCGCCGATGGCCACCCGGAGCTGGCCCTTTTCGCCGCCGAGGGGCTCGTAGGCCAGGAGACCAAGGCCGAGGCCGCGGAGCTCGCGCGGCTCGAGGCCACGCTCGAGGTGGAGGACATGCCGTTCCGCCAGGCGGCGGTGGCCCAGGCCAACGCCACCGACCCGGCCCGTCGCGCCGAACTCGAGGCGGCCCGCCTCGAGGTGGCCGGCCGCGAGCTCGATCCGCTGCTGGTGACGATGCTCGAGCGCTCCCACGCCGTCGCCAAGGAGCTCGGCTGGGAGAGCCTTCGTGCGCTCGTCGAGGACCTCGGCCGCATCGACCTCGGGCGGCTGAACCAACAGACCGAGCAGTTCCTCGCCTCCACCGATCCGCGCGACGCCGCGCCGCGGGTCGAGGCCGAACTCGGGATCCGCTGGGAGGATGCGCGGCGCTCCGATCTGCCCGCGTTCTTCCGCGCCCCCTCGCTCGACTCGATGTTCCCGGGCGACAAGCTGCTCGACGCCTACGAGAACACGCGCACCGCCCTCGGCCTCAGCGCGCCGGGAGTACGCCTGGATGCCGAGGACCGGCCGAAGAAGTCCCCGCGCGCGTTCTGCTCCCCGGTGCACGTGCCCGATGAGGTGTACCTCGTGATCCCGCGGCTCGGCGGGCGCGAGGACTACGAGGCGCTGATGCACGAGGCGGGCCACGCGGAGCACTTCGCGCACGCGAACCGCGAGCTGCCCTTCGAGGACCGCTACCTCGGCGACAACTCCGTGACCGAGGGCTATGCGTTCCTCCTCCAGCACCTGGTGCGCGATGCCGGCTGGCTGCGCGCGCGGCTTGGCATCGAGGACGCCGCGGCCGTCGAGGAGCACGCGCGAGCGGAGCGGATCCTGTTCCTGCGCCGCTACTCGGCGAAGCTCGGCTACGAGCTCGAGCTGCACGGGCCCAACCCGGACCTGACCGCCATGCCGGCGCTCTATGCGGAGCGCCTCAGTGCGGCATCGGGGCTGCCGTGGCCCGAGGGCAGCTGGATCTCCGATGTCGACCCGTTCTTCTACGCCGCGCGCTACCTCCGCGCGTGGGCGCTCGAGGAACTCGTGCGCGCGGAGCTCGTCCGCCGCTTCGGCCCCGAGTGGTGGGGCTCCGCCGAGGCGGGCGTGGTGCTATCGGAGCTGTGGAGCGAAGGTCAGGGCAGGGATGCGGACGAGCTCCTCACTGGCCTGACCGGCGAAGAGCTCGACTTCACCAAAATGATCTAGGCCAACTTCTTCTCTATGGAGCTGAGCACCGACTTGCGGTTCGCGTTGCGGCGCTCGTAGTCGCGCACCTTGCGCAGCTGGGCGGGCGAGAGCTCGCCCAGCCGTGTCTGGGTCTGCGCCACGGTGAGGTCGTCGTAGCCGAGGATCGGGAAGCTCGGGCCGACCCCCACGGCGCGGCGGGCCTTGTCCACGGTCGCGAGCGCGGGATCGACCGCGCTGCGGGCCCGCTTCCCGGCGGCCCCGCTGTCGCGACGGGCCCGCTTGGCGCCCTTCTCGGCCCGGGAGCGTCCCCTGCCGAGCAGCTGCTCGAGATCGCCCATCACGTCGCTCGTCTGCTTGCGGCCGCGGTCGAGCAGGCCCTGGACGAGCTTCTCGGCGTCGTCCGCGGTGAGGCGGCCGCGATCGACTGCGTCGCTGAACGTCTCCTCCATCCGCTCGCGCGTGAGCATCACGATGTTGAGCGGCTCGATGAGGCCCTTCGCGAGGGCATCCCGCACCTCGGCCACGCTCTTGCCGGAGAAGTTGAGCGACTCCGCCGGCCTGGTCGCGGCCTTCGCCGTGCTCTTCGCCTGGCGGCGGGCCTTCGCCTTCGTCGCGGTCTTCGACGTGGAGCGCCGCGCCGCCGGCTTGCGCGCGGTGGAACGCTTCGCCGTGGAGGACTTGGCGGCGGTCTTCCTGGTCGCCGGCTTTCGGGAGGTGGTCTTCCTCGCCGTCGACTTCCTCGCCGTCGACTTCCTCGCCGTGGTCTTCCTCGCCGTGGTCTTCCTCGCCGTCGACTTCGCGGCCGTCGTCTTCTTAGCCGTCGTCTTCTTAGCCGTCGTCTTCTTAGCCGTGGCCTTGTTCGGAGCCGCCCTCTTGGCCGTCGCCTTCTTCGGAGCCGCCTTCTTCGCAGCCGGCTTTCTCGCTGCGGGCTTCTTACGGGACGAACTCCTACGCGGCTGCGGCATCTCTCAAGCTCCTTTTCCTCATTGACCCCTGGCTCGGCGCGAGCCTATAGGAGCGCCACGGCACAGGTCAGGGGGGCGTGGTCGGAGAGCCGCAGCGGCGGCGTGCCGATTTCGCGCGCGTGCGCGGGAAGCGCTCGCGCGGGCTCGGCGAGGTGCTCGGGCGCCGCGAGCAGGTGGTCCACCCGGTCAGGCGCCGAGCGACCCGTGAGGCCGCCGCGCTCGAGGCCATCGAACACGTCCGCGCGCTCACGCACGCGCAGGTTGAGGTCGCCGCCGAAGAGCAGCGGAAGCCCGGCGGAGAAGTCGAGCGAGCAGCGCGCGGCGCGCTCCACCTCCGCCGCCGCCCGGCTGGGGTCGTGAGCGGTGGCGTGGAGGTTCGCCACGCACAGCGCCCCCTCCGGGCCGTCGAGGCGCATCCAGATCATCCGGCGGCGCTCCGGGAGCAGGGCGAAGGTCATGCGCCGCACCGCCACCGCGCGCCAGGGCACCCGGAAGAGGATCGCGTTGCAGCCGCCCTCGCCCGACTTCATGAGGTCGGGCCGCCGACGGGCGGCGGCCGTGCGCAGGAAGGCGCCCCAGTTGCGCGAGGTGAGCGCGGTCGCTCCCCCGGCACCGCAGCGCTCGGCCAACGGGCGCACGAAGCGCGGCGGGCACTCCTGGAGCAGCGCGATCTCCCAGTGGAGGCCAGCGAGCACGTCGCCGAACTCGGGCAGGAGTTCGCGGCGCTCGCCACCTGCAACATCGCGCCCGTGGAAGAGGTTCCACGAGATCACCGGCACTACGCTTCCCTGGTGCCGCGTCACTTCCTCACCGGCGACGAGCTTACGGGCGAGAGCCTCGCCCGGCTGCTCGACCGCGCGCTCGAGCTGAAGACCGACCGGCGCGCGTCCGACGCCCTGGCCGGTATCAGCGTCGCGCTCGCGTTCGAGAAGCCCTCCACGCGCACGCGGGTGTCGTTCGAGGTCGGCGTGACCGAGCTGGGCGGCACACCGGTCGTGCTGCGCGCCGACGAGACGCAGCTCTCGCGCGGCGAGCCACCGCGTGACTTCGCGCAGGTGCTCTCGCGCTACGTCGGTGCGATCGGCCTGCGCACCGGACCGCACGCGGTGCTCGACGAGCTGGCCGCCCACTCTGCGGTGCCCGTGTTCAACATGCTCTCGGCCGAGCATCACCCATGCCAGGCGCTCGCCGACCTGCTGACCCTGAAGGAACGCTTCGGATCGCTCGAGGGGCTGCGGCTGGCCTACGTCGGCGACGGCAACAACGTGGCGCGCTCGCTCATGCTGCTCGGCGAGAAGGCGGGCGTCGAGGTGGCGGTGGCGACGCCGGCCGCACTTGCGCCCGAGCCCGTAGGGGCAGCCGCTCTGACGACCGACGCCGCCGAGGCCGCCGCCGGCGCCCACGCCGTCTACACCGACGTCTGGTTCTCGATGGGAGACGAGGACGCGATCGGTAAGCGCGAGCTGCTGGCGCCCTACCGGCTCGACGAGGAGCTGCTCGGCGCAGCGCGCGAGGACGCCGTCGCCCTGCACTGTCTGCCCGCTCACGTGGGCGAGGAGATCAGCGAGGGGGTGCTCTACGGAGAGCGCTCGGCGGTCTGGGACCAAGCGGAGAACCGCCTACACGTGCAGAAGGCTCTTTTGGAGTGGCTCGTGAGTGGTTAGGGTCGGGCCATGAAAACTCTCCTGCTGCTCGCCTGCCTTGCACTTGTCCTCGGAGCCGCCGGTTGCGGAGGAGATGACGACGATGAGTCGAGCAGCGGTGGCGAGGCGACCGCCGAGCAGACCGACACCGCGGCCGAGACCGGCACCGTCGCGGAAGAGCCCAGCGGCGGCGGCGCGGCCACCGAGGTCTCCATGAAGGACATCCTCTACAAGCCCGAGAGCGTGACCGTGAAGACCGGCGGAACGGTGAAGTGGACCAACGACGATCCGATCGAGCACACGGTGACCTACGTCGACGGCCCCGGCGAGGAGTTCGACTCCGGCGACATGCCCGGCGACGATACCTTCGAGCAGACCTTCACCGCGGCCGGGACCGTGAACTACGTCTGCACGATCCACCCGAACCAGAAGGGCAAGGTCGTAGTCGAGTAGGTCTCGCCCGAGCAACTGCTACGCTCGTAGCAGATGCGTGAGATCCCACAACGCGAGCTGCGAAACAACGTCAGCGGCGTCCTCCGCGAAGTCGAGGCTGGCGAGAGCCTGCGCGTGACCGTCAGGGGCAGGGCGGTCGCAGATCTCGTCCCCGTGATCGCACGCAAGCGGGGCATCTCGCCTGACGAGGTTGCCCGCATCGTCGCCCAAGCGCCGTTGGATCCCGGCTTCGCCGGTGACCTCGACGCAGCAGCCGGGGCGACCATCGACGAGCTGTGAGCGGACTGCTCGACACGTCGGTCTTCGTCGCGCGGGAAACCAGCCGCCCGCTCAAATCGCTGCCGGACGAAGGCCGCGTTTCGGTCGTCACCGTCGCCGAGTTGCGAATCGGCGTGCTGATAGCGGACGACCCATCGATCCGCGCACAACGGCTGAGGACCCTGAGCGAGGTGGAGGCGCTCGAGCCGCTACCGGTCGACGAGGCCGCGGCGCGGGCGTTCGCCGAGATCGCGGCCGACGGCCGCCGGCGGGGGAAGCGGCCGAAGATCCTCGACGCTCTCATCGCCGCCACCGCCGTGTCCCGTGACATGCCCGTCTACACCCAGGACGCCGACTTCGAGGACATGGCGGACGTCCAGGTCGTCCGAGTCTGAGCCGCGCTCAGCCATCTCCGATCGCTGCCTCGAGCGTCGCCTTCAATCCGGGGTGGCGAGTCACCGCTAGCGCCGCAGGCCGAAGCCGCGCAGCATGAGCAGCGCCGTCTCACCCAGCGAGCCGCGCTGGGGGAGCAGGCCCATCTGGGTCGTCGCGTCGTAGAGGTCCCAGAAGCCGCGCGCACGGCGCACGCGGTCGTCCTCGATCTCGACGTAATGGATGCCGGTGAGCACCACGAACTTGTCCGTCTCCGGCAGGGTCCCGATCGCACCCGTGTGGTTACCGAGCGCGCGCCATGGGATGCACGCCTGGCGGCCGTCGCCGAAGGCCGGCGTCGCGCGCTCCACGCGCAGGTCCGGGAACGCGCTGCGCAGCGCCGCGGCGGCGTCCTCCAGGTCCTCCAGACCGCGCAGCGGCTCGTTCACCGCCGGGTCCTCGTAGTGGACGTCCGGCGTGCAGCAGCGGCTGAAATAGCCGGAGCCCATCCACGCCGCCTCCCACGCGCTGGCGAGCTCCTCCAGCGGGGCGCGGGCCGGCTTGTTCACTGGAGCTCCGGCATGCCCTCGGGCGGCGTCGAGGCCTCCGCGTAGAGGCGCCGCGGGATGCGCCCCGCCTCGCGGGCGAGGCGCCCGGACTCGATCGCGAGGCGCATGGCGTGGGCCATTGCGGTGGGGTCCTCGGCACGCGAGACCGCGCTGGCCAGCAGCACGGCGTCGCAGCCGAGCTCCATGGCGAGGGCGGCGTCGCTCGCGGTCCCCACACCGGCGTCGAGGATCACCGGCACACTCGCCTGCTCGACGATCAGCCGCAGGTTGTAGGGGTTGTTGATGCCCATCCCGCTGCCAATCGGCGACCCCAGCGGCATGACCGCGGCGCAGCCCGCGTCCTCGAGGCGGCGGGCGAGCACAGGGTCGTCGCTCGTGTAGGGGAGCACCGTGAAGCCGTCCGCCACCAGCGTCTGCGCGGCCTCGATCAGCTCGGCGGGCTCGGGCAGCAGCGTGCGGTCGTCGCCGATCACCTCGAGCTTCACCCAGTTGGTCTCGAAGGCCTCGCGCGCGAGCTGGGCGGTGGCGATCGCGTCGCGCGCCGTGAAGCAGCCGGCCGTGTTCGGCAGAAGGAAGCAGCCGAGCTCGTCGAGGGTCGCGACTATCGATCCGCGTGCGCCGGGATCGACGCGGCGCAGCGCGAGCGTGGCCATCTCCGCGCCGGACGCCTCGACGGCGTCGCGCATGGCCTCGAGGCTCGTGAACCCGCCGGTACCGACGATCAGGCGCGAGAAGAACTCGCGCTCGCCGATCCTCATCCTCCCTGCACCGCCTGAAGCACCTCGACGTGCGCGTCGTCGGGGAGCGCCGTGTCGGCCCAGCGCGAGCGCGGCACCACCTCGCCGTCGAGTGCCGCCGCCAGCCCGCGCCGCGAATCGTGCGCGCCTGTCGCGGCCACGGCGTCCTCTACCGTCGCGCCGTCGGGTAACTCGACCCGGTCTCCGTTGAGCAACACATTCATCCCGTTCCCACCCAATCACGCTGGGCGACGAGGGCGGCCACGGCATCGGCGGCAATTGGGGCATGGAGGATGCCGTTGCGGTAATGGCCCGTGGCCACGAGCAGCCCCTCGACCTCGCCGACCACCGGAGCATTGTCGGGCGTCCCCGGCCGCAGCGCCGCGGATGCCTCCTCGAGCTCGAGTTCGTCCACGTCGGGCAGCACCTCGCGTGCTGCCTCCAGCAGGCGGAAAACGCCCTCGGCGGTCACCCGGGTGTCGAAGCCCTTGTCCTCGACCGTCGCGCCGATCACCACCCGGCCATCCTCGCGCGGTACGACGTAGCACCGCGGCGTGCGGACGATCCTCTGGCACACGGTCGGCCCCCGCAGTCGCAGGATCTGGCCCTTCACCGGGCGCACCGACACCGGCGCGAGGTCCCCGCTCCAGGCCCCGGCCGCAACCACGATCCGCTCGGCGCGGATGATCTCGCCGCCCGCCAGGGTCACGGAGCGGCGATCGAGGTGGCGCACCTCGGCGCCGCCGCGCACGCGGTCTCCGAGCGCGCGCACGAGCGCCGCGCAGACGGCGCGCGGGTCCACCTGCCCGTCCTCCGGCGCGAGCAGACCGCCCGGTACCCGCGGCGAGAGGCCCGGCTCGAGCTCGCGGCACTCCTTCCCGGTGAGCCACGCAGAGGCGATGCCGAGGCGCTCACGCAGGCCGCGGACGCGCTGCAAGGCCTCCGCATCGTCGCGGTCGCCGGCCACCATCAGAGCTCCCTCGCGCCGGTAGCCGGCCGCGGCCGCGCCGATCTCCTGGGCGAACTCGGGCCAGCGCTCGGCCGCGGCGATGTTCAGTTCGTAAAGCGCCTCCTCCCCGAACTCGGCCTCGGTGACAGGCGCGAGCATCCCGGCGGCGGCGCGGCTCGAGGCCCCGCCGGGCTCGCCCCGCTCGAGGCAGAGCACGTCGCGGCCATCGGCCGCAAGCCGGTGCGCGCATGCGAGCCCGATGATCCCGGCTCCCACGACGATGACGTCTCGGCTCTGCTCCAAAGCGTGCTCCTCCTCCCGCATTACCGGGTGGGTGATGGCGGTCGGCGGCGCTCTGGAGCCGCCCTCTCAGCCCCTTTCCGGAGCTCCCGCGTTGCGTGAACTGAGTCTAGGCGCCGAACCCGCTCAGGTGCGCGAGACCGTCGTCTCCCATGGCCCCCGGGGCCTAAAGCCGAGGGTCGCGCGTACGGGGAACGACATCGCGATCCCGGTCGCGGAAGGACAGCAGCAGCGTGATCACGAGTCCGATGATCCCGATAACCATCAGGATCGCCCCCACGGTTTCGAGCTTGATACCCGAGACGCTTTCGGTGACGGCGAACTTGAGGATCGCGCCGACGGCGATCAGCAGAAGTGAAGTTCCGATTCCCATAGGCAACACATTACCTGGCGGGCCGGGTACCGAAACAAGGCGGAGGTGGGGCGGTTAGGGTCCCGAGCCGCATTCATGAGCAAGAAACTTCTCACAGCCGCCATCTGCCTCGCTCTGCCCGCCACCGCGGCGGCCAGTTCGACCCAGCCCACGATCCTCCAGGACGACGCCCGGACGGTGAACTCGACCCCTGACGTGCGCGAGGCCGCCCTCAACGAAATGCAGACGCTCGGGGTGGACATCGTGAAGATCACGATCGAGTGGAACAAGCTTGCCCCGGCAGGGTCCGCGAAGCCCGCCGGGTTCGACGGCACCCTCCCCGCCGCCTACGACCAGGCCGCCTGGGACCGCTACAGCGCGGCGATCGACGGCGCCCAGGCCCGTGGGATGCGCCCCTTCATCTCGATCTCGGGTCCTGCGCCCCAATGGGCCTCGCAACGCTCGAACCCCCCGGGCGTCCAGCGGCCCAATGCGGCCGAGTTCGGCCGTTTCGCCCAGGCCGTCGGCACCAAGTACCCCGGCGTCACGATGTGGTCGCTCTGGAACGAGCCGAACCTGCCCCGCTTCCTGCTTCCGCAGCGCGTGAGGAAGCGCCCGTTCTCGCCCCACCTCTACCGCACCCTGCTGCTGGCGGGCGAAGGCGGCCTGCGCTCCTCCGGGCACGGGTCGGACACCATCCTCTTCGGCGAGCTGCTGCCGGTCGGCCGCGCCAGCAAGGGCTCGCGCTCGAGCATCCGCCCGATCGAGTTCCTGCGCGAGATGGCCTGCGTCGACTCCAAGTACAAGGCCTACAGGGGCAAGGCCGCCAGGTCCCGCGGCTGCTCGAAGTTCAAGAAGCTGCCCGGCACCGGCCTCGCCTACCACCCCTACACGCCCGCGGGCGGACCCGGCGTGAACCCCCCGTCGGAGGACGACGCGACGATCGGCCAGCTCTCGCGCATCACCAAGGCGCTCGACCGCCTGAAGCGGCGCTTCAAGAAGTCGCGCATGCCCCTGTATCTCACCGAGTTCGGCTTCCAGACCGATCCGCCCGACCGCGTCCAGACGCCGATCAAGAAGGCGCCGGGCTTCATGGGCGAGTCCGAGTACCTCGCGTACAAGTCGAGCCGCGTGAAGACCTACTCGCAGTACCCGCTGGTGGACGACTTCGGCTCGGCCGGCTTCCAGTCAGGCCTGAAGTTCGCCAGCGGCGCCGCGAAGCCCGGGGTCCTCGCGGAGTTCCAGCACCCGATCTTCGTGCGGCTCCTCGCCAGCAACAAGGTCGAGGTATTCGGCGGCAGCCGCAACGGCGAGCCCAGGCAGGTGCAGGTCGAGGCCAAGGTCGGCCGCAGCGACTTCAAGCCGCTGGGCGGACCGATCACCCTCTCCTCCTCCGGCTACTTCAGGAAGAGCTTCAGGCTCTCCGCCGCCGGCGCGCGCCAGTTCCGGTTCTCCTTCGATGGCGGCACGAGCCGCGCGACGAAGCCGAGCAGCCGCAGTTCCAAGCACCGCCGATAGCGTTCCGGGGGTGCGCGCCCGCCTCTACCTGGTGCTCGAAGCCGAAGCAGCCGAGCGGGTCGTGCCCGCCGCGATCGCGGGCGGCGTGGACATGGTCCAGCTGCGCGATCGGTCTCTCTCCGACGACGAGCTGGTTGCCCACGCACGCGTGCTCGCCTCGGTGTGCCGCGAGGCCAGTGTGCCGTTCCTCGTCAACGACCGGCCGGATCTCGCCGTGGCCGGGGGCGCCGACGGAGTACACGTCGGCCAGGACGACCTGCCGGTGGCGCAGGCCCGCGCGATCGTCGGCGCTGACAGGCTGGTCGGGCTCTCCACCCACGCCCCCGCGGAGCTCGACGCCGGGCTGCGTTCGGGCGCCGACTACCTGAGCGTCGGGCCGGTGTGGGAGACGCCGACGAAGGAGGGCCGGCCCGCGACCGGACTCGAGTACGTGTCCTACGCGGCCCAGCATGCCGGCGACATGCCGTGGTTCGCGATCGGTGGGATCGACTCCGGGCGCGTGCACGAGGTGGCCGGCGCCGGAGCGCAGCGCGTGGTGGTGGTGCGCGCGATCCGCGACGCCGGGGATCCCGAGCTGGCCGCGAGCGAGATCAGTGCCGGCCTGCCAGCGGGGGCCGCCCGTGCCTGAGAACAGGCGCCAGTCGCGCAAGCGCCGGCGCCGGGAGAGCCGCGAGGACTTTGATCAGCGCTACCGCGACCGCACCGAGGCGAAGAACGAGGCCGCCCGCGCGGAGCTCGAGCCGCTCGAGGTGGGGGAGCGCCCGCTCGCGGTCACGATCGGCGCCGTGCTCTCGATCCTGCTCGCGATAACGAACGTGATCCTGTGGATCGCGGGAGTCGAGGTGCGGGGCGAGCGCCAGCCGCTGTTCCCGGTTCTCCTCTTCGGCGGGCTGCTCGTGGTGATGGGTGTCGGGATGCTGCGGATGCGCTACTGGGCCGTGCTCGGCATGCAGGCGCTGCTCGGCATCTCGCTGGTCATTCTCGTGCTGTCGGTGATGCTCGCCGGCACGATCGTCTCCTCGCTGATCATCTTCTTCCTCGTGATCATTCCCCTTGGCGCGCTGTTCTGGTTCCTGATCAAGGCCATGGCGCGGATCCAGATGCCCGAGCGCCCGTGATGGCCGGCGTGCGCTGGTCGATGGTGCAGCGGGTGCGCTTCGGCGACCTCGACGCGATGCAGCACCTGAACAACGTCGAGTACCTGCGCTACTTCGAGACGGCGCGCATCGACTTCCTCCAGGACCGTCTCGGCAAGGAGCACGGCCCGGCGAACCGCACCGGCCTCGGCTTCATCTTCGGCGAGTGCAAGATCACCTTCCGCTCGCCCGCCCACTACGGCGAGGAGGTGCGCACCTACATCGAGCCCTCGCGGATCAGCCGCTCGACGATCACGCTCGACTTCGAGATGAAGGCCGAGGGCGACGGCCGCCTGCTGGCCGAGGGTTACGGCGTGCTCGTGGGCTACGACTACGAGGCGGGCGAGTCGCGGCCGCTTCCGGACGACCTCAGGCAGCGGCTCGATATGTTGCGGACGGATGGCTGATTCCTCATACGACATGGTCGTCGTCGGCTCCGGGCCGGGTGGCTATGTGGCCGCCATCCGCTCCGCGCAGCTCGGCATGAAGACCGCCGTGGTCGAGAAGGACGCCGTCGGCGGACGCTGCCTGAACTATGCGTGCATACCCGCGAAGGCGGTGCTGCGCGCGGCCGACGTGCTCTCCGAGGTGCAGGACGCCGCGTCTTTCGGCGTGACCGTGAAGAGCATCGAGGTCGACTTCCCCGGGGTCACCAAGCACCGCGACAAGGTCATCAAGACCCTTACCGGCGGCGTCGGCGGGCTGCTCAAGAAGAACAAGATCGACGTGATCGAGGGCGAAGCCTCGTTGACCAAGGACGGCAACGTGTCCGTCGGCGGCAAGGAGATCGAGGCGAAGAACGTGATCCTCGCCACCGGCTCGGTTGCGAAGCCGATCCTCGGGCTCGAGTTCGGGGACCGCATCCTCGACACCCAGGCCGCTTGGCTGCTCTCCGACCTTCCGAAGCGCCTCTGCGTGATCGGCGCCGGCGCGTCGGGCACGGAGATCGCCTCCGCGTACGGGCGCCTCGGCACCGAGGTGCTGCTGCTCGAGGCGCTGCCGCAGATCCTCCCCCTCGAGGACGAGGAGATCGCGAAGGCCGCCGCCAAGGAGATCGGGAAGCAGGGCATCAAGATCGTGACCGGCGCGAAGGTCGAGTCGGTGGAGGCCTCCGGCAAGGAGGTCTCCCTGACCTACGGCGGCGAGACCGAGAAGTTCGACTACCTGGCGATCGCCGCCGGCCGCGGTGCCGACACCGACGCGCTCGGCCTGGCCGACGTGGGCGTCGAGACCGAGGAGAACGGCCTCGTGAAGGTCGACGGCGCGCTGCGCACTTCCAAGAAGGGCGTCTGGGCGATCGGCGACCTGACGGTCGGGCCGGCGCTCGCGCACAAGGCATCGGATGAGGGAGTGATCGCGGCCGAGGACGCCGCCGGACAGGACACCCACCCGATCGACCTCGACGCCGTGGCGGGAGTCACCTTCTGCCATCCGCAGGTCGCAAGCTTCGGCATGACGGAGAAGGAGGCGAAGGAGGCCGGCCACGACGTGGTCGTCGGCAAGGTGCCGATGGCATCCGTCGGCGCACCCACGGTGTACGGCGACCGCGGCGGGATGATCAAGATCATCGGCGACAAGAAGTACGGCGAGATCCTCGGCGCGCACATCGTCGGCGCCAAGGCGGCCGAGCTGATCACCGAGCTCGTGGTGGCCCGCGAGCTCGAGGGCGGCTACACGGAGGTGGCCCGCACCGTTCACGCCCACCCCACGTTCTCGGAAGCCGTGATGGAGGCCGCGCGCGCGGCCGACGGCTGGCTCATTCACGGTTAGGGGCCTGGCCGCGAAACCCAAGTCCAGCAAGGACGCAGGGAGCGACGCGTGCGATAGCACGCAAGCGACCGAGGACGCGGCTGGACGCCGGGTTGCAGCGAACCAGGAGCGCCCGGTTTTCTACTTCGACATCAATTCCCCCTACGCGTGGCTTGCCGCGGAGCGCGTGCACCACGTGCTGCCGGAGCCGCCCGTCTGGCAGCCGATCGCGTTCGCGTTCATCCTGCGCCACGATGACCGCGTGCCGTGGTCGCTCGAGGGTGAGGAATCGCGCGAGGCGGGCAAGCGGATCGTCGAGGAACGCGCCGCCGAACGCGGACTGCAGGAGGTGCGCTGGCCGCCAGAGTGGCCGCGCGACTCCTACTCGCTGCCGGCCATGCGAGCGGCGATCTTCGCCGCCGAGATCGGCAAGGTTGTCGCGTTCACCCAGGCGGCGTTCCGCCAGCAGTTCAACGCCGGGCGGGCGATGTCAAACGTCGACAACGTGCTGCTGGCCGCGGCCGCCTGCGAGCTGCACCCGCGCGCGCTCCTGAAGGCGCTCGAGATGCAGTCGATCAAGCAGAAGCTCACGGACGCGACAAACGACGCGATCGCGCGCGGCGTTCCCGGCGTGCCCACCGTTCGCGTCGGCGATCGGCTCTTCTGGGGTGACGACAAGCTGGAGGAGGCTGCCTATGCATTCGCTGCCTGAGGAGGCCACCTCCCGCGAGGTGCTGGCGAAGATGTCGCTGATCCGGCGCTTCGAGGAGCGCGCGGGCGAGATGTACGCACAGGCGAAGGTCGGCGGCTTCCTCCACCTGTGCATCGGCGAGGAGGCGACGGTCGTCGGCGCCACCCAGGCGCTGCGCGAGACCGACTACATGATGTCGACCTACCGCGAGCACGGGCAGGCGCTCGCCCGCGGCACCTCGCCCGAGGCCGTGATGGCGGAACTGTTCGGCAAGGAGGGCGGCTGCTCACGCGGGCGCGGCGGGTCGATGCACCTGTTCGACCTCGAGAAGCGCTTCCTCGGCGGCTACGGCATCGTCGGCGGCAACCTCCCGCTGGCGGCCGGCGTCGCGTTCGCCTCCGACTACACGGGGACCGAGGACGTGACCGTTTGCATGATGGGCGACGGCGCCACCAACCAGGGCACCTTCGGCGAGTCGATGAACCTCGCCGCGCTGTGGTCGCTGCCCGTCGTCTACATGGTGATCAACAACCAGTTCGGGATGGGCACCGCGATCCACCGCCACTCCGCGATCACCGACCTCTCCAAGAAGGCCGAGGGCATGGGCGTGCCCGGCGTCAAGTGCGACGGGATGGACGTGCTCGACGTGCACGCCTGCGTGACCGAGGCGGTGCGCAAGGCGCGCGAGGAGCGTTCGCCGCAGCTCGTGGAGGCCGTGACATACCGCTTCCGGGGCCACTCGATGGCCGACCCCGAGGAGTACCGCTCCAAGGAGGAGGTGGCTGAGTGGCGCAAGCGCGACCCAGTCCTCGCCTTCGCCGGCCGGCTCGTGGAGGAGGGGGTCGTGACCGAGGACGAGGTGACGAAGATCGACGAGGAGTCGATCGCGCGCGTGGACGCCGCGGTCGAGTTCGCCGATGAGAGCCCGTTCCCGCCGCTCGACTCCCTCTATGACGACCTCTACGTAATGGGTGGCCAGGTGCAGGGCTGGTACTCGGTGGACGAGCGCTCGCCCGAGACCCACCGCGGCGAGGACGAGCGCGAGGCCGGCAAGGTGGCGCAGGATCTCGCCGAGGCCGGGGCCGCACACGCGAGCGACGAGCCGGCCGACGAGGAGCAGGACCTCTCCTACAGGCGGGGAGAGGATGGCTGAGATGCGCTATCGCGAGGCGCTCGGGCTCGCCCTCCGCGAGGAGATGGAGCGCGACGAGAACGTGTTCATAATGGGCGAGGACGTGGGCGTGTTCCAGGGCGCGTTCAAGGTCACCGCGGGACTGCTCGAGGAGTTCGGCGAGAAGCGCGTGCGCGACACGCCGATCTCCGAGAACACCATCGTCGGGATGGGCGTGGGCTCGGCGATGGCCGGGCTGCGGCCGGTGGTCGAGATCATGACCATCAACTTCGCGCTGCTGGCGATGGACCAGGTCGTGAACCACGCCGCCGCGATCCACTACATGTTCGGCGGGCAGGTGAAGGTGCCGCTCGTGGTGCGGATGCCACAGGGCGGCGGCCACCAGCTCGGCCCGACCCACTCCCATTCGCTGGAGGCGATGTTCCTGCACGTGCCCGGCCTGCTCGTGGCCGTGCCCTCGACAGCCGCCGACGCCCACGGGCTCCTGAAGGCCGCCATCCGCGACGACAACCCGGTGATCTTCATCGAGCACGAGGCGCTCTACGGGCGCAAGGGCGAGGTGGAGGAGGGCGCAGAGCCACTGCGCTTCGGCCAGGCCGCGGTGCGCCGCGAGGGCGAGGACGTGACGGTGGTCGGCATCTCGCGCATGGCCGTGACCGCCGGGGCCGCGGCCGAGACGCTGGCCTCCGAGCACTCGATCTCGGCCGAGGTGATCGACCCGCGCACCCTGCGTCCGCTGGACCTCGACACGATCATCGAATCCGTGAAGAAGACCAACCGCGCGGTGATCGTCGAGGAGGGCTGGCCGCACGGCGGCGTGGGCGCGAACCTGGCAGCGCTGATCCAGGAGCAGGCCTTCGACTGGCTCGACGCACCGGTGCTGCGCGTGACCGGCGCCGACGTGCCGATGCCCTACTCCAAGCCGCTCGAACAGGCCGCGTTCCCGCACGAGGAGCACGTGGTGGCCGCGGCGCTGGCGTCGCTTGGAAGGGATTCCTGATGTCCGAGGTGGTGATGCCGCGGCTCTCGGACTCGATGGAGGAGGGCACGATCCTCAAGTGGCTCGTGGCCGAGGGCGAGGAGGCAAAGCGCGGCGAGCCGCTCGTCGAGATCGAGACCGACAAGGCGAACATGACCTACGAGGCCGCCGACTCAGGGGCGCTCTCGATCACCGCGAAGGAGGGCGAGACGCTCGCCATCGGTGAGGTGATCGGGCACATCGGCGAAGGGGCGCCGGCCGAAAAGACGCCTGAGCAAGAGCCGAATCCCGATCAGGAGCCGGAGCCCGATCCGGAGCCGAAGCCGGAGCCGGAGCCGGAGCCCGATCCGGAGCCGGAGCCCGAGCCGGAGCCGGAGCCGGATCCCGTACCTGGGCCTGAGCCCCAGCGCATCAAGGCCTCCCCCATCGCCCGCCGAATCGCAAGAGAGAAGGGCATCGAGATCGGCGACGTGCACGGCTCGGGTCCCGGAGGCCGGATCGTGAAGGCCGACGTCGAGGGGTCCACCGAACAGTCCGCGCCTGCACAAGAGGCCGCACCCGCCACCGGCGCCAAGGGGGCCACCGAGATCCAGGAGCTCACGAAGCTCCAGCGCACCGTCTCCCGCCGGATGGCCGAGAGCAAGGCGACCGCGCCCGAGTTCGAGGTCCTGATGGAGATCGACATGGGGCTGTGCGTGGAGCTGCGTGCGCGCCTGAAGGAGGTCTCCGACCCCGCGCCGTCATACAACGACATGGTGCTGAAGGCGGTCGCACTCGCCCTGCGCGATTTCCCGCGCGCGAACGGCGCGTACAGGGACGGCAAGTGGGAGCTCTACTCGCGCGTGAACGTCGGGCTGGCCGTGTCGGCCGACGGCGCGCTCGTGGTGCCGACGATCTTCGATGCCGACCAGAAGTCGCTCGGTGAGATCTCGCGCGAGGCGCGCGCGCTGATCGGCAAGGTGCGCGACCGCTCGGTCACGCCGCCGGAGCTCGCCGGCGGCACCTTCACGGTGTCGAATCTCGGCATGTTCGGCGTCGAGCGCTTCAGCGCGATCATCAACCCGCCCCAGGCGGCGACGCTCGCAGTGGGTGCATTGCAGCGCAAGCCCGTGGTCGACGAGAACGGACGGATCATGGCGGCGCAGATGATGGGCGCCACGCTCGTGTGCGACCACCGGATCCTCTACGGCGCTGACGCCGCGGAGTTCCTCGGACGTGTGCGCGAGCTACTCGAGCAACCGCTGGCTCTGACCCTGTAGGCCGGCCGGGCCTGCAAGCTCGTCCTACGCAGGATCAGGTGAGATCCACGAGGGCCACGACCCGCTTCGCACCCCGGGCGAGCCGTCCGTCGCTGGTGAGCAGCGTCCCGCCGAGGGCGTGCGCCAGCGCCACATACGTCGCGTCGTAGGGACTGAACGAGTCACGGAGCTGCCAGACCAGCGGGAGCAGCGGCCCGTGCCCGTACCTGACGAGTCGCAGCTGCGCGAGGTCGTCGACCGCCTCCCCGGCCCGCGCGCGCGTCAGGTCGCCGCCAGCCTCCCACCGCCTCAGCGCGCTGAGAACCTCTATGTCCGCGAGCTCGGGGACATGAGCCGAGCCCTCTTGCAGCAGCGCGTTCTGGACCGCTGCTGCTGCGGGGCGGCCCAGAAGCAGATCGACCAGCGCGGAGGCGTCGAGGACGATCAGCGCTCGGCCCGCGCCGCGCGTATCGCGTCAGCCGCGCTCTCTCCGGCCGGCACCGCGGTTCGCGCGGCGATGCGATCGAGCATCTCGCTCATAGACGGGCGCTCGCCGAGCGCGATCAGCTCTTCGCGCAGAAGCTCCGACAGCGTGCGACCCTCCATCGCGGCGCGTGCCTTGAGCGCGCGATGCGTGGCCTCCGGGATGTCTCTCACCTGTATCGCCCTGGACATGCACAGTGCATGCTAGCAGGCACATTGCATGCCGTTTCGGGCTCGGCAGCGGGTCCGGCGCCTAGACCCCGCCGCCGGCGGGGCCGGGCGCGGTGGGATCCGCGGGCTCGTCGCGCGGTGATTCGCGCGCGATGTAGTCCTCGACCTGCCAGATGTCGTCGCCCGCGCGCTCGGTGACCTGGAGCAGGGAGGTCATCGTCGCGACCTCCTCGACCTGCTCCTTCAGGAACCAGTTCACGTAGTTCATGCTCGTGTGGTCGCGCTCGTCGTGCGCGATCGCCGACAGGCCCTCGATCTCCTGGCCGACGGTGCGCTCCTGCTCGAGCGCGAGGGCCACCGGCTCGCGGTAGTCGATGAAATCCGTCTTCGGCGCCGCGACGCCCGGGATCTGCACGGGTGCGTCGGTGTCGAGCAGGTACTGGACCATCATCATCGCGTGGTTGCGCTCCTCGAGCGCCTGGCCGTAGAAGAAAGCCGCCAGCTGCGGGAGGGTGCGGTCGTCGAACCAGACCGCGATCGCTATGTACTGCTGGGAGGCCGCGAACTCGCGGCCGACCTGGAGATTCAGCGCTTCGGTGAACTTGGTGGAGGACATGCGGCGCAGCCTATCCAGCCGGCTCGTCGAGCCGAAAGCCCCTATCCGCGATCGCCAGCTCGCGCGGCGGCTCGGGCAGGCCGTCTCCGAGCTCAGCGGCGTTGTAGGCCTTCGGTGCGGTGTCGTTCGAGGCGTCGGGGTGGAACACCGATGCCAGGTACTGGATCTGACCGCGTCCTGGCCCGAGCTCGCCCTGACCGCCGGCGTAGGGCTCGATCCCGCGCTCCTCGCACAGCTCGTAGACGGCGAACAGGGTCTCAACGGGCCCGAACCGCGAGGGCTTGATGTTGATCGCGTGCGGCGGGGTCTCCAGGGCGTCGATGTCCGCGACCGAGTGCAGCGGGGCATCCCAGGTGAAGCGGTCCTTGAAGGGCTCGAGGGCGGGACGCGTCTCGTCGGTGAAGGCGGGGTCCTCGATCCAGGCCGTCGGGAAGGCCTCGGCCACGCGCTTGTACAGGTCGGCGTCGGGCGTGAGGTCGACCGGGGTGTCCTTGTAGTGGCCCTTCAGGTCGACCACGTCCACGCGGTCGTGGCGGCTCAGCTGCTCGACGACCTCGGCGCTCCACGATTCCGTGGGGTCGAGCTTGAACCGCGAACGCGGATACTTGGCCAGGATCGCGTCGAGCGCGCCGGCGGGGTCCTCGTCGCCGAGGCGGCGCGACACGACGAAGGTGAGCGGCTTCGAGGGCCTGCCGATCACGTCGGCGAAGCTGCGCCCGGCCTGGCGCAGAGCGAGGTCGAGCGCCGCGGATTCGAACGCCCAGCGGCGGTAGAGGCGTGCAGCGTCGCCGCTGACCGGCGGTGAGTCCGGGAAGAGGTCGGTGCTCCCGATCAGCTCGAAGAACTCGCCGAGCGGACGGCTACCCTGGAGCGGAAGCACAGGGC
>JACCYP010000030.1 GCA_013696425.1 Thermoleophilaceae bacterium | reverse complement strand
CCGCGGCCAAGCTGAGCGCAGAGGCAGGCGGCTCAATGCGGCGTTCGCGGGGACGACAGGGATACTCGTTCTCGATCGCGAGCGCGGCGGATTCCACGAGACGATGGTCCAGGGCGGCATCCGAACGCCGCGTGGGTTCAAGGGCGGGCGCGTGATCTACCGGGGCTATTCGCCACCCGGCCAGACCGCCCCGCTTGACGCGATCGCAAACACCCTCAGCGTGAACCACCCCGGCGTCCGCTCATGCGCCCGACCGGCGGGGCGTCCGGCAGGTCGCAGACGGCGCAGCACCACGAGCAGCCGCGCCGGACCCTCAGACGACCCCGGCGAACCCGAGCCCGGACCTGAATCCGGGCGACCGCTCCTCTACCTAGCCCACCCACGGTACGGCCGCGTCAACCGTGCGCTGGCTCGTTTTCTCAAGGGGATGGGATCTTGAGCGCCAAGCTGCTCACCCCCGAAGAGCTGGCCGTCCGGCTCGGCATGACGAAGGGGTGGGTGTACGCCCGATCGCGCGAATGGGACAGGACCGGCGGCAAGCGCGGCATCCCCACCGTGAAGCTCGGGCGCTACTACCGCTACCGCGAGGACGCGATCGCCGATTGGGAACTCAAGGTCGAGAAGGGCCAGGTGGCGGCGTGACTTGCGCAGCCGCCGCTCCGGGGCGTAGGGTGGCGCCACCTACCAAAGTGGGGCGGCACCGCGCAAACGGCCCGCCCCGTGGCACCGGAGAGTGAAGCTCCGATGCGCCGCGCAAACTACACGCGCGACCCGTCGCCCCGCTACCTCCGGTGCCCTTACAAAAGGGAGCACCACATGAGTGAAGTGACGAAGGCAGACCTCGATGCCCTGCGCACTGAGATTCGGGACGTTCGCTACCTGACCTCGGCCGTCTTGATGGCCCTCGTGGGACGCAAGAAGGCGCACACCTGGGAGATAGAGGCCCGCGTCGAGTCGTCCCTTGGACGCCGCCGCAGGGGTACACCGTTGCGGGCCGCCGGCGTGCGCGGGAAGGCGCTAGAAGCACTCACGGCCGGACACGGCATGGGCCTCGACGTGGAGACCGTCGAGGAGCTTGCACGGCTGCGCTCCCGTGATGAGGTCGCCTCGCTCGAGGGCATAGGTGCGAAGACGATGGCGACTCTGGATTCCGCGTTGGCCGACCGGAGCCTGGACTGGATGGAGGCCCGCTGATGCGCGTGATGCTCGACGCCGACCAGGCGAAAGAGATGTCAGACATGGCGACGCTGGAGCTGTCCTCGTGCGGTGAGGAGCTCGGGAATTGCTGGCAGGACCCGGACCTTGCCCTTCGCCTCTTCGCGCAGATGTCGCCGTACGTCGAGATCCTGCGCGAGATCCAGGCCGGGCAGGGCGTCTCCCGACTCGACGTCCTGAGGGAGCTCGCGCAGCGCTCGTTGAACGACGCGATGAGCACCGTCGACTACGAGCGCAGGGCGATGAGCAAGGTGGCGGCAGGAGACATGGACTGGTGTGCAGTGGGCAAGACGCCTGCCGAAAGTCAGGCAGCAACGCGGGCGGGCATCGACGAGCGGCTTCGCGAGGGCGAAGTCGCGGCGTCAGTCCTGGCTGCCTTGGAGGTGCGCTGATGGCCACCGGGATCTACGAACGCCACGCACGCGCCTGCCGGAGTCATTCCGGCGGGCGCTGCAACTGCGAACCGAGCTACGAGGCAAAGGTTGGCGGGCGCGAGGATCGCCAGAGCCGGACGTTTCCGACTTACACCGCCGCAGCGGCCTGGCAGCGGGAGGTGCAAGCCCTCAAGCGCGAGGGCAAGGTCACGAGCCGCCAGACCGTGCAGGAGGCGTGGGAAGCCTGGATCGCGGGTGCGCGGGCAGGGACGATCAGGACGCGCTCGGGCGATGCGTACAAGCCCGCCGCGGTGCGTTCCTATGAGGCCTCCATGAGGCTGCGGGTGCTGCCCGAGTTCGGCCATCGGACACTCGCCACGGTGACCCGCGAGCAGTTGCAGCAGTTCGTCGATCTACTGGTCGAGGGACACGCGCCTACGACCGTCGAGTGCACGATGCTCCCGCTGCGGCGCATGTACCACCGCGCCCTGACGCGGGGGCAGGTGCAGGTGAACCCGACCGCCGGCCTCGAGCTGCCGCGCGCCCGTGGAGGCCGGGACCGGATCGCGTCACCGAAGGAAGCCGCCAAGCTCCTGGCCGCGCTCGAGGTGGGCGATCGGGTGATATGGGCCGCGGCCATGTACGCCGGCCTGCGGCGGGGCGAGCTGCGGGCACTCCGAGGCCGGTGCGTCGACCTCGCCAACGGCGTAATCCGCGTGGAGAAGGGCTGGGATGCGATCGAGGGCGAGATCGAGACCAAGGGGCACAA
Organism: Thermoleophilaceae bacterium; assembly: GCA_013696425.1. GTDB lineage: Bacteria > Actinomycetota > Thermoleophilia > Solirubrobacterales > Thermoleophilaceae > JACCYP01. The sequence goes on along the minus strand of JACCYP010000030.1, from coordinate 612 downwards.
CAAGCGCCGGGTGCCGATCCCCACGGTTCTGCGCGACTACCTCACCGAGCACAAGGCCAGGAATGACTACGCGCCCGAGGCGCTCGTGTTCGGAGAGGCCGGGCGCCCGTTCCGCGGCGAGACCTTGCTGACCCGCGCCTACACCCGCTGGAAGGACGCCGGGCTCGACCGGATCACCCTGCACGAGTGCCGCCACACCTACGCCTCTCTGATGATCGCGGCCGGTACGAATGCGAAGGCCCTCTCGACCTACATGGGGCACGCCTCAGTCGCGTTCACCTACGACCGCTACGGCCACCTGATGCCGGGCAACGAGGACCAAGCCGCGAGCCTGCTCGACGCCTACCTCGAGCGCGAGACCACGGCCGTTTAGATGCGCTTGGTGTCGCAACGGTGTCGCGCACCCCGCGAATTGCCAGTATCCGTGCGGGTTCGGTTGCATGTACTACATCTGAGCGGCGTGCTCGCGCGCCTGACGGCGAAGGTCAACGCCCTCCTGCGTGCCGAGGCGCGCCGCCGGCATCCGCGGGTGCCGGGGCGGTTCGTCGACCTCCGCGCGCCGCAGGTGTCGGCGCTGACGGTGGGGCTCGTGACCGCCGGGGTCCTGGCGCT
>JACCYP010000023.1 GCA_013696425.1 Thermoleophilaceae bacterium | reverse complement strand
CCTCGACGCTGCCGTCGCGTCCGAAGGTCCACGAGTTCACGCCGCCGTGGGCGGCCGCGTACTGGTCCTGCTTGCCGACCTTGCGCCCGATCAGCTCGATCTCGAGGCGGCACGCGTCCTCGGCCAGCTTCCGGGCGGGAAGCTCCTCGCCCCGGAGCTTGGCGAGCGCGCTCAGCACGCAGACCGCATAGGCACCGGAGGAGCCGAGCCCCGTGCCGGCGGGCGCATCGGCCACCGACGCGAGCTCGAGCGGCCCGCCGTCCCAGTGGTGGGTGAGCGCGGCGCGGATGATCGGGTGCTGCACCTGTGCGGGGGTCGCCACGTCCTCCCACTCGAGGTGCTTCAGCAGGTAGCGGTCCTGGAAGGCCGTGCCGGCGAGCACGTGCACGTACTTGTCGATGGCCGCCGAGATCACGAAGCCGCCGTGCTCGGAGTAGAAGGAGGGCAGGTCGGTGCCGCCTCCGCCGAGGGAGATGCGCAGGGGGGCGCGGGTATGGACGACGGTCATCGGGCGGAATGTATTGCCGCGGCCCAATGCGGGTAGGACCGGGCCATGATCGAGGTGTTCCAGGCCGAGTGGTGCCCGCACTCCGCGAAGGTGCGGATGAAGCTCACCGAACTCGGCGTCGACTTCGTATCGCGTCAGGTGCCCGCGGAGGGCGAGGACCGCGCGGAGCTGCAGGAACGGACCGGCCAGGAGGGCATCCCCGCGGTCGTGCTCGACGACGGCACCGTGCTCGCGGGCGAGGACGCCGACATCATCGCCGGGCTCGAGGAGCGCTTCACAGCGTGGTCGCAGGCGGGTCCCCATCGCCGGAAGGACGACGAGCACTGACGGCCCTGAGCCGTCCGCCGACGAAGAGCACCGCCACCACGAAGCCGGCGAACGCGAGCACCGTGTCGATGCCCAGCGCGAGCTGGAAGCCGTCGGTGAACGAGGACTCCTTCGCCTTCGCGGTGAAGGCCTGAACCGCCGCCTTCGGTCAAGATGCCGCCCTCATGTCGAAGCCTCTCCTCGTGGTGGACGCGCCGTCGCTCTTATACCGGTCGTTCCACGCGCTGCCCAAGTCGATCACCGACGACGACGGTCAGCCGGTGAACGCTTTGCTCGGCACGGCCAACCAGATCCTCCGGGTGGTGGCCGACCACGACCCGCGCGCGGTGGTGCTCTGCTTCGGCCTCGACGCCGCCACCTACCGCGTCGAGCTCCTGCCCGCCTACCACGCCGACCGCCCGCCGGTGCCCGACGAGCTCGGCCCGCAGTTCCTCGACTCGCCCGCCTTCTTCGGCGCCTTCGGCTGGACGAGCGAGGCCACCGACACCCACGAGGCCGACGATCTGCTCGGCTCCTACACACTGGTCGAGGAAAAAGCCGGTGGCACTGTGCGCCTGCTCACCGGCGACCGCGACATGTTCCAGTGCGCGTCGAAGCAGACCAAGGTGCTCTACGTGAAGCCCGGCGGCCCGGAAGTGATGGGGCCGGCCGAGGTGAAGAAGCGCTATGGCGTGACGCCCGCGCAGGTGCCGGACTTCATCGCCCTGCGCGGCGATCCCTCCGACGGCATCCCGGGTGCCAAGGGCATCGGGGAGAAGACCGCGGCCGAGCTGTTGCGAAAGCACGGCACCCTCGAGAGGGCGATCGCCGACGGCGGGCCGAAGATCACCGAGCACCTGCTCGACTACAAGGAGATGGCGACGCTCGCCCACCTGAAGGTGAAGCGGCCGAAGGACTCGCCGCTCGACCGCGAGGGGGCTGCGAAGGCCGCCGAGGCACGGGGGATGAACCGCTTGGCGGAGCGCCTGCGCAGCGGCGGCTAGCTAGCCGGGAACTTCACGCTGCGCGGCGCCTTCACCTGGCGCTGCTTCTTCGTCTTCGCGTCGATCGCGGTGACCGTGCCCTCGGCGACCTTCACCCTCGTCGTCTTGCAGGTGTCCTCGACGAGCCATTTCGTGCCGCGCACCACCGCGGCGCCGTAGCGCCCGTTGGTCCTCGCGGAGCCCTTCCCGTCGCCCCACAGCTTGCGCTTCTTCGGCTTTCTGGCGGAGCTGCGGCTCTTCTTCGATGTGCACGAGAGCCGCTCGACGAGCGTCGCCTGGAGGACGCCGTCGCGGCCCTGGTCGACGCGGAAGAGGCCGTCGAAGTAGGTGAACGCCTGGAAGCCGCCGCCCGGCTTCGCCGAGACGATCGTCACCCGCCCCTTGCGCGCATCGACGATCGAGCCGACGGGGATCCGGGTGATGCCGGCGAGCGGGACGAACTTCTTCGTGCCCGGTAGCCGGATCAGCGGCGTGCCGCCGGCGGGCAGGATCACCACGTCCTTGGCGAGGACCGGCAGGAGTTGGGGCGGCTGCTGGGCCGGTCCCGCTACGGCAGCGGCCGCCCCCGCGCCAGTGGTGGGCGTGGGCGTGTCTCCCGCGGGCGGCTGGGGCAGCGCCTCGGCCGCCCCCGCGTCGCAGCCCCCGAGCTGCGGGCGCGTTACGCCGCGGATGTCGAAGGCGGGGCAGGGGCCCACACCGGCGTCGATCAACGGGCTGCCGGGCTCGGGGACGCGGTTGCGGGCGTTGCCGCCGTTCAGTCCCAGCGCTCCCAGCTGCGGCTGGATGCCGCGCGAGGCGGCGGGCAGGCCGCAGCCGAGCCCCGGCGTCACGCCCGCCTCGTCCTGTGCCTGCTTGTTCCCGCCCTGGTCGACGAGGTCGTCGTAGCAATCGTCGAGGCGGGCGCCGGTGGTGTTGTCGTGGAGCACGTTGTTGCGCGCGGTGACCGTGCCGGTGTTCGAGAAGATCCCCGCGCCGTCGGCGCCGCCGGCGTCCACCGTGATGCGGTTGCCGGTGATCGTGTTGTTCACGAGCGAGTGGGTGCCGGTCGGCAGCTGGAGCCGCAGCGCGCCGCCGTGGGTGCCCTGGCCGCCCTCGTTGCCCTCGAAGTGGGAGTTCGAGATGGCGACCGAACTCGCCGCGTTCCCGCTGTCGGCGCCGATGGCGACCCCGAAGGTGTTGTCGCCGGCGATGTTGTCGACGAAGCTCGACCGGTCGACGGTGAGGCTCGACCCGATGCCGGGCGCCCAGCTGATGACGCCGCCGCCGCTGTCGCCCATCTCATTCCCGACGAACTCGCTGCGCTGTACGTCCATCGTGGTGCCGGCGCCGGAAGCTATGCGGAACGCCCCGCCCGCGACATTCCCGCCCCTCGACAAGAGGTTGCCGTAGAAGCCGCTGTCGCGCACGGTCACGGTGGCCGCGCGCTGTCGCGCACGGTCACGGTGGCCGCGCCGGCGGTGGCCAGGGAGATCACACCCTGTGAGCTCTGGACCAGGCCGCCTTCGGCCGACTCGTTGCGGGAGAAGGTGCTGTCGTCGATCTCGAGCACCACGCTCGGCGGTCCCGCCACCCGCACGATGCCGGAGCCCGACCCGGCTGGGCCCCCCTCTGAGTTGTCGTCGACGATCGTCCGGATGAACCGCAGCGTTAGGGCGGCGCTGCCGTCGAGCTCACGGGGCCCACGCCCGAAGCGCCCGTCTCGGGGCGGTTGTCGGTCATGAGCACGTCCTGGAAGCTCACCTCCGTCAGTCCGGTCCCGATCGAGCGGATCACGGAGCCGAGCGATCCTGCCGAGGACAACGCGCTGATCGAGTCGCTGCGCCGCAACCCCGGGGTGGTGCTGGCCACCACCAGCGGCGCTCAGGCGCTCGGGTCCGACGACGCGCTCGCCTTCGCCAATGCACGCGCGGGGAGCGCCGAGGTGCCGCGCGACCCAGGCGGCTACTTCCGCCGGCTCGCCTTCGAGGTGGACGGGGTCAAGTCGCTGCCCGTCGCGGTGGCCGAGCAGGCGGACCGAGTGAAGGCCGAGCCCTTCGACGAGACGACGTGGATCGACTACCGCGGTCCGCCGGGTGCGATTGAGCGGGTGTCGTTCTCCGAGGTGGCCGACGAGAAGAAGAAGGTGCCGGATGGCTTCTTCCGCGACAAGATCGTGCTGGTCGGACCCACCTCGAAGAGCCTGCAGGACCTCCACCCGACCTCGACCTCGGGCGAGCAGGAGATGTCGGGCGTCGAGGTGCTCGCGAACGGTGTGTTCACGGTGCGCGCGGAGCGCCGGCTCCAGTCCGCCCCCGGGTGGCTGTCGCCGTTCCTGATCCTGATGCTCGGCTTCGCCTCGCCGGCGGCGAGCCTGCGCGCGTCGCCGCTGCGCGCGCTGGCGTTGGCGGTCGTGCTCGCGTTCCTGTTTCTCGTGATCGCGCAGCTCGCGTTCAATGCCGGGCTCGTGATCCCGGTGGTCTATCCGCTGATCGCACTTGGCGTGTCGGGCATCGCCACGCTCGGCGTGCACTACGTGACCGAGGCGTTCGAACGCGAACGGGTGCGCGACCTGTTCTCGCGCTTCGTGCCCGACGACGTGGTCACCGAGCTGCTCGCCCAGACCGAGGACGGCGAGCTGCGCCTCGGCGGCAAGCGGGTCGAGTGCACGGTGCTCTTCAGCGACCTGCGCGGATTCACCTCGTTCTCCGAGGCGGCGGGGCCCGAGCAGGTGATCGAAGTGCTCAACCACTACCTGGGCGAGATGAGCGAGGCGATCCTCGACGCCGGCGGCACGCTCACCGCCTACCTGGGCGACGGGATCATGGCCGTGTTCGGCGCGCCGCTCGCGCAGGACGATCACGCCGACCGCGCGCTGCAGGCCGCGCGGGAGATGCTCCGCCGCGTGGAGGACTTCAACCGCTGGATGGTTGGCCAGGGATTCGGCGACGGCTTCAAGATGGGCATCGGGCTGAACTCCGGGCCGGTGATGGTGGGCAACGTCGGCTCGCAGCGGCGGGTCGAGTACACGGCGATCGGCGACGCGGTGAACACCGCCGCGCGCCTCGAGGGGATGACCAAGGGCACGCCGCATCAGGTGTATGTGGCCGAGTCGACGCGCTCACGCCTCTCGAAGACCCAGTACGACCTCGAGCTCGTCGGGAGCTCGAGGTGCGCGGCCGCAAGAGCGGAGTGCGCACGTGGGCGTTGGTGGAGGGATCGCCCACCGGGGTCACCCACTAGGTTTTCTTGCAATGCCGGGCGAGCTGAAAATCGAGGTCGACCGCGATCTGTGCATCGGATCGGGTGACTGCGTCGATTCGGCCCCGGCCGTGTTCGAATTGGACGATGAGGGGAAAGCGATCGTCCTCGACCCGAATGGCGCCCCCGAGGATGAAGTCGTGGATGCCGCGCGCAACTGCCCCGTCACGGCGATCTTCATCTCCGGCCCGGAGGGGGAGATCTATCCGTAAAGGGCCCCGCTGGGCCCCGCTGCTGGCCGGGTT
>JACCYP010000305.1 GCA_013696425.1 Thermoleophilaceae bacterium | reverse complement strand
CGTGCGGGATGGGTGGGGGCGCCTGGTTCCCCCCGGCGACCCCGCCGCGCTCGCCGCCGGCCTCGGCGAGCTGCTCGTCCTCCCGCGCAAGGAGCGCGAGCAGATGGGGCGCGCCGGGCGCGAGTGGGTGCTCGAGGGCTTCTCGACCGACGGGCAGGCGGCACGGCTCGCGGCGCTGTTTGACGCGCCTCACCGCGTCGACGGGTCCGGCGACGGGTTTGGCAGTTGATGCCCCGGTCCTCCAACGCCCTTCTGATCGCGTTCGCCTGCCTGGCGGGTCTCGCCCCCGGCGCCTCCGCGCGCGGCCTCGAGACGGGCTTCGCCGCAAATGACGCGTTCCGCCTGCACGACGAGCCCGATCGGCTCGCAGCCTTCGCGAACGCGCGGGCCGCCGGGGCATCCGTGATCCGCCTGAACCTCGTGTGGCGCGGCATCGCGCCGCCCGGCAGGCGGCGCCCGGCGGGCTTCGACCCGATGAACCCGGCCAGCGCCGGCTACAACTGGCGCGAGTTCGACCGCAGCGTGGCGGAAACGGTTGCTGGCGGGCTCTCGCCCATCGTGACGGTGACGTATGCACCTGATTGGGCCGAGGGCCGGGGCCGGCCGCGCCGGAACCGCTTCACCCGGCCCGGCTCCTGGAAGCCGGATCCGCGCCAGCTCGCGCAGTTCATGCATGCGGCGGCCACGCGCTACAGCGGGGCCTTCCCCGATCCGGCCCGTCCCGGACAGGTGCTGCCCCGGGTGCCCTCCTGGCAGGTCTGGAACGAGCCGAACCTGTGGCCGTTCCTCCAGCCACAGTACACCGGCTCCGGGAAGCGGCTCCGCCCCTTCGCCCCGCGCCACTACGCGCGCATGCTGTCCGCGGCGACGGCCGCCGTGCACGCGGTCGACCCGTCCATGACGGTCGTGATGGGCGGGCTCGCGCCCTTCGGCGATCCCAAGCCGCAGGCCCGCGGCGCGCGGATGGCGCCGGTCGCGTTCGCACGCGACCTGTTCTGCGTCGAGGGCCGGAGGCTGCGCAAGGTCCGCTGCGGCGCACCGGTCCAGCTCGACGCCTACGCGCACCATCCGTACTCGGTCGGCGGGCCCACGCGCCATGCGCTCAACCGCGACGACGCGACTGTGCCGGACCTCCGTCGGCTCGCGCGCGTCTTCCGCGCCGCCGAGCGCGCCGGGACCTCCCTGCCGCGCAGGCGCAAGCCGATCTGGGCGACCGAGCTCGGCTGGGACACCAACCCGCCCACGCGCACGGGTGTGAGCCCGGCCACGCAGGCGCGCTGGCTCCAGGAGGCCTTCTACCTGCTGTGGAAGGGCGGAGCCAGCCTGGTGCTGAACCTCCAGATCCGCGACGACCCGCGGCGGGGGCTGCCCGGCCAGGCGGTGATCCGCTTCACGGGGCTCTTCTACCGCTCCGCGCACCCGGCCACCGACCGGGCCAAGCCGAGCCTCGAGACCTTCAGGTTCCCGTTCGTGGTGGATCGCGCGAGCGGAGCCCGCGGCGGGGCATGGGGTCTCGCTCCCTGCGCCGGGGCGTGCGACGTGGTCATCGAGCGCCGTGCCGGCTCCGGCTGGAGAACGGTGGCCACCGTGCGCGCCGGCGCGGACCGCGTGTTCCGCGCGCGCATCCGGCTCAGCGGGAACGCGGCGTTCAGGGCACGGACAGCGGAGCTCGCCTCCCGGCCCTACACGCCGCGGCCGCTCTGAGCGCGGATCCCCGGTCCATGCGCGCGAGCCTGCTGCACCCCTGCTACTGGCCCGAGGTCAGACGGGGCTCGGAGCGTTTCATCCACGACCTGGCCATCGGGCTCGCTCGCCGTGGCCACGCGACGCGGGTCATCACCTCACATCGTGAGCGCCGAACCGTGTCCGAGGAGGAGGGCGTCACGGTCATCCGCGGCTGGCGCCCACCGGGACGGCGCCTGCAGCTCGGGATGCGCCAGGACTTCCTCACCCATCTGCCGGGCAGCGCGCGCGAGCTGTGGCGGGGGGACACCGACGTGGCCCACGCTCTCTACATGACCGACGCGCTCGTGGCCCATGCCTGGTCCGCGCGCACCGGGCGCCCGAGCGTCTACTCGCTGATGGGCATCCCGGACCGGCCGCCGGGGGTGCGTGGGACGATCCTCTCAAACGCGGTGAGGCGCGCGGACGCCGTGGTGGCCCTCAGCGCCGCCGCCGCCGCCGCGGCCCATGAGGCGTTCGGCGCCGACCCCACGGTGATCGTCCCCGGTGTGGATCTCGCGACCTTCTCCGAGGCCGGTCCCCGGGCCCACGCACCAACCGTTCTCTGCACCTCGGCGCTGGAGGACCAGCGAAAGCGCGGCGGCCTTCTGCTCGAGGCCTTCGAGTTGCTGCGCGCCTCGGTGCCGGATGCGCGCCTCGTCCTCTCGCGCCCCGGCGATCCAGCCGCGGTGGCCGCCCTGGGGCTCGACCTCGACCGGCCGGGAGTCGAGCTCGCCCCGCTCGACGGACAGGACGAGCTCGTCGCGGCCTACAGCAGCGCGTGGGTCTCCGTGCTGCCGTCGGTGGCCGAGGCGTTCGGGCTCGTGCTGGTCGAGGCGCTCGCTTGCGGGCGGCCAGTGGTGGGCCGGGCCGAGGGCGGGGTCCCGGAGATCGTGTCCGGCCCGGAGGTGGGGCGCCTCTTCCATGCGGACGATCCGCGCGAGCTGGCGGATGCGCTCGCGGAGGCGCTCGCCCTGTCCGGGGAGCAGGGCACCGCCGCGGCCTGCCGCGCCCGTGCCGAGCAGTTCGACGTCGCGCGCTGCGTGGAGGGCTACGAGCGCCTGTATGAGGGGCTGATCGGGCGCTAGCTAGCCCGGCCGGGGCATCCTGGAGCCGGCCGGACGAGCCGCCGCGCGAAGTCGCAGTACACACGGCTGCGCCGGAAGGTCCCGTTCGCGGCGGGGATGACCCAGCCGAAGCCCGGGCTCCCGCCCGTGTCGCCCGCGAGCGGCTGAAGCAGCGTGTGGAACACGATGACCTCGACGTCCGCCGCCCTGGCGAGCTCGGCGGTGATCGCCTCGAGCGTGGCCGCCTGGTCGTCCTCGGTGATGGCGCCTCCACCCAGCACGGGCCCGGTCGCGAGCCCGACCTCAGTGACCCATACGCGGCGACCGGCGTCCCCGTTCCTGGCCATCGTCGCGCGGAGGCCCGACATGGCCGGATGGAAGCGCTCACGCGGATCGGTGAGCGGGACGATCGGGTAGGGGTGGATCGCAACGGCGTCCATCCAGGCGCTCGCCCCGGCGCGGTACATCGCGTCGAGAAACTCGGGAGCGGCGATGTCGCCGACGGCCGGCGCCGTGGCGGCCGGGCCCGAGAGCCCCGCGGCCACGACGGGCATGGCGGGGCGCGCGCTCTTTACGCCGAGGTGAACCTCGCGGAGGTACTCGGTGTAGGCGGCGGGGTCCGGGCGTGGCCAGAATTGGTGGATGTTGGGCTCGTTCCCAGCCTGGATCGCGAGTGCGTCGGGGTAGCGCGCGGCGAGCGACCGCGCGAAGCGCCGCAATGCTGGGTAATGGGCGCGGGCCGGCGGCTCGTGGTTCGGAGAGGAGCACGGAGCTCCGGCGCTGAGGGTCCAGCACGGCGGGTTCACGAGCTGAAGCAGGGGCTGAATGCCCGCCGCCAGCGCCCCGCAGTAGGCGGTGTCGAACTGCTCCCAGGCCTGGAGGCCGGTGGCGCTCGGCTCGACCGCCTGCCACTGGACGTTCATCCGCCAGATGCGCGACCCTGCGCCCGCCTGCAGCATCAGGTCGGTGGCGAGCGGCAGGCGCCCGTCCTGTACGGCCGCGTCGTTGAAGC
>JACCYP010000289.1 GCA_013696425.1 Thermoleophilaceae bacterium | reverse complement strand
GTGCTCGGGGCCGCCGCCGCCGGGGCGGGGGTCTCGGTGCTGCTGGCGGTGGTGGATCTCCCGTTCGCCGCGGTCGCCCACGAGCGCGCCGCCGACATCGGCCTCTCCACCCAGAACTGGCCCGACTGGTTATCCGACGTCGGGAAATCCACCGCCATCGGAGCAGGCATGGCCGGCGTGGGAGCGGCGATCTTCCTCGCGCTCATCCGACGCTTTCCGCGCAACTGGTGGATGCCCGGCTCGGCCGCCGTGGTTGCCTTCGCGGCGCTGTTGACCTTCGTCGGGCCGGTGGTGCTCGATCCGGTGTTCAACAAGTTCGAGAAGCTGCCGGAAGGGCGGTTGCGCGGCGAGGTGCTCGAGCTGGCGCAGCGCTCGGGGGTCGATGTCGGCGAGGTCTACCGCATCGATGCCTCGCGCCGGACGACCGGCGCGAACGCCTACGTGAACGGACTCGGGAGCACCAAGCGGGTGGTGCTCTACGACAACCTGATCGACGACTTCACGCCCGGCGAGGTGCGCTCGGTGGTCGCGCACGAGCTCGGGCACGTGAAGCAGCGCGACCTCCAGCGCGGGCTGCTCTGGCTGGCCCTCGTGGCCCCCGCGGCGGTGTTCCTGATCCAGCGCGGCACCGAGCGCCTGCTGCGTGACCCGGATGACGCAGGCAGGCCGGCCTCGCTCCCGGCGCTCGCGCTCATGCTCTCGCTGGTGACGCTGGGAGTGACGCTCGCGAGCAACGGAATGTCGCGGCGGGTGGAGGCGCGCGCCGACGCGTTCGCGATCGACATCACGCGCGACCCGCGCTCACACATCGACCTCGAGAAGCGGCTCTCGGTCCAGAACATCTCGGACCCGGACCCGCCCGCGGCCTGGCACGACCTCTTCGGCACGCACCCGACCACGATCGAGCGGATCGGCTACGGCGTGACGTACGAGCGCGAGCACCCGCGCTAGCGGGGTCCGACCCAGTACATGCTGAAACGCTGGCAGAGGTCGGCGAGGGCCCCACACGCTTTCTACGTCCGGGTCGCCGCCGCTCGTCTCAAAGGCCCTTAGTTGGAGGAAGTCTCCGGCGGCCAGTTTCACGGGGGCCGAGATGCTGGCGGAGACCGGCTCTGTGGAGTGCGCCGCGACCGCGGCCTCGGCCACGATGTCGCCCCGCTCTTGATGACGTTCAGGGTTCGGTTGCCAGCTGCGTCAATGCTCCATCGCACGCGCGCGTCAATGTGGTAACTGCCGTCGATTGGAGCTACGAGCCGGGCGTTGTCACCGTCCGCCGCATGCATGTTGGAGACGTCGAAGAGCTCGAGTCCGAAGTTGAGCGGCTGGCCGTCGGACTCGTGAACCACGTTCTGCGTAACGGCCACCGTGGGTGTCGTGCCGATCTTCGCCGGGTCGCCTTCTCGGCGCCGATCGTCGGGTTCGGATAGTTGCCGGCGAGGTCGCCGCTGGCGAGGCCGGTCGAGGGCCCGGTCGCACCGGTGGCTCCCTGATGGCCCCTGGGCGCCGCGCTGCCTGCCCGCGCCGGGCTGTCCCGAGCGAGCGAGCGCCCGGTTCGCGGTGGCGAGGGCTTCAGCTGCGACGCCCGCCGCCGCCGCTCGTCCTATCGCTGCACGGTCGGAGAGGCCGTGATCACCTTCAAGTACGACGACTAGGAGGCTCGCGCCTGCGGCGCTCGTTTGAACTGCAGCAATGAGGGGGTTGTGCGAAGCGGATGCCCGCTGTCCGCGGATCCCGAGCTGGCGCCTAGGCACCAGCGCCCTATCCGTACGTAAAGGCAAACCCCTCGACGCCCGGGTCGAAGCGCAGCTCGAGCTCGTGCTCGCCCGGCTCGGGGAGGTCCACGAGGCGGTAGAGGCGCTGGCGGTTCACGCGCACCACGCCGCTGCGCACGTCCTCGTCCGCGTCCGCGGCCTTGAGCGGCTTGCCGTCCAAAAGGACGCGTACCTTCCCGCGCCCGCTCAGCACGAGGAAGACCTTCTCCGACTGGAATCGCTGGCGCAGCGACGCACCCTTCACCGCCTCCGCCGACTCCTCGTCGACCTTCCAGACGCCGTCGAACGCCGCGTGGCTCGTGGGCAGCGTGATGTCATCGCCGTCATAGCGGCGGGTGCCGTTCTTCGGCGGTTCCGGGAGGAAGCCCTCGGCGCGCGCGGAGCCCAGGTAGGTCTCCGGCGTGGCCTCGGTTATCCGGGGCACCTCCGGCTTCGCCTGCGTGCGCTCCTCGCTGAGATCGCGGCCGGACTCCTCGAGCAGCGCGCGAATCGCCTCCTCGGTCTCGTCGTACTCGCCCTCGCCGAAGTGCGAGTAGCGAACGCGCCCCTCGGCATCGATCAGGTACTTGGCCGGCCAGGCGTTGTTGCCCCACGCGTTCCAGGTGCCGTACTCGTTGTCCTGGGCGACGGGATAGCGCAGGTCGTTCTCGCGGATCGAGTCGGCCACGTTGCCGGCCTCGCGCTCGAAGGCGAACTCCGGCGTGTGCACCCCGACGATCGTCAGTCCTGAGTCCTTGTAGCGGCGGTCCCACTCCCGCAGCTCGGGCAGGGTGCGGATGCAGTTGATGCAGGTGTAGGTCCAGAAGTCGATGAGCACGACCCTCCCGCGCAGCTCCTCGAGCGTGAGCTTGCGCCCGTTTGCCGTGTTGAACCACTTCTGGGTGTCGGTGAACTCGGGCGCCACGCCGAGGACGTCAAGTGGCGGGACGCCCGGAGGCGGCGGCTGGGCGGGCTGCTTCGCGTCGGCGCGGTCGGAGTCGAACTTCGACTCGCCGCGCAGGTCCGTCAGACGCCGCTGCACGGCATCGGTCTTCTCAAGCGGGGCGGTCGGATTTGCCACCGCATCCGGGAGATTTTTCGCGAGCACCTCCTGGAAGCGGATGTCGAGGTCGGCGAACATCAACGCCGCCACCACCAGCATGGTCACGCCCATGGCGCGCTGCAGCGTGGGCCCGCGACCGGCCTTGCGCAGGCTCTCGCCGGCGCGGCGCCCGCCGAGCGCGAACACGAGCAGCGGCCCCGCCGAGCCGACGCCGTATGCGATAGCGAGCAGCACGAGCTCGAACGAGGTGCCCTGGCTCGCGCTCACGGAGATCACCGCGGCGAGGATCGGGCCGGCGCACGGCGCGTAGACGAACCCGAGCGCGCCGCCCACGCCGACTCCGGACCAGAAGCCCTCGCCCGAGTCCTTCGGGCCGAAGCGGGCGAGGCCGGAGAGGCGCGCCTCGATCGCGTCGCCCATCCGCGGGACGAGCAGCGAGAGGCCGAAGAAGAGCAGTACGAGGATCGCGAAGGTGCGCAGGAAGCCGTCAGCGAGCCCGACGCCGCGGGTGAGCGTCGCCAGGCCGACGATCACCACCGTGTGTGTGATCACCAGGCCGAGCACGATTCCGAGCGGGCGCCGGCGCCCGCCGGTGTTGGCGGCCGAGAGCAACGCCGGCAGAACGGGAAGGACGCACGGACTCAGCGCCGTCCCGGCGCCGGCGAGCACACCGAAGATGAGCAGCACGACCATCCCAACCCATCCTTACGCTGGTCTATTGCGAGCGGATTACGTCAGGCCGGCTGCTCGGGCGGCGACTCGCCCGTCTCGGGCAGCTCGCGGATGCCCTCGCGCACCTGCCAGCGCGCGATGTTCTCGTTCAGCGCGTCGGCCAGCTCCTGGATCAGCCGCGGCGAGAGGTTCACGCGGGACACGACCACCCCCGGAACCTCTTCCTCCTCGACCTCGTGGTCCACGCGCGCGAACGTGATCGTGAACTCGTAGTCAGAGTGGGAGACGTTCGCGAAGTTCGCATAGACGCCGGCCATCACCTCCGGGGAGGTGTGGATGTTGTAGTGCCGCTCGGGCGGTGGGGTGCCTTCCATGCGGCCTAGTATCGCGGACGCCATGGGCGCCCCGTCGTGAAGACCATCGTTCTCGCCGTGGGACGCCTGCGCCCGCCCTACGCGGACGACGTCGCCCACTACCAGAAGCTGCTCGCCCGGCACGCGCGCGTGGAGTCGATCGAGGTGCGTGAGGACGAGAAGGTCGCGGGTCGCATTCCCGACCGCGCCTACATCTGCCTGCTCGCGGCCGGCGGCAAGACATTCACCTCCGTGGAGTTCGCGCGCTGGATGGAGGACCGCCGCCAGTCCGGGCGCGACCTGTGCTTCGTGGTCGGTGGACCGCGCGGCCTCGACCTCGACTCCTGCGACATGAAGCTCTCCTTCGGCCCGATGACGCTGCCCCACCAGCTCGCGCGCGTCGTGCTGCTCGAGCAGCTCTACCGCGCGCACAAGATCCTCGCGGGCGAGCCCTACCACTACTGATCCGCTTGACTGACGCCATGGCCATCGATCCAGTAGCCGAACTGCGGGCCGCCGTCGCCGAGGCGGCGGGCACCCTCGCCGGCGGCGAGCAGCGCCTCCCCGGCCTCGAGCGCCCGCCCAAGCCCGACTTCGGGGACTACTCGACCAACGCCGCGATGCTGCTGGCGCCGGTCATGAGCGAGCCCCCGCGTGGGGTGGCGGAGAAGCTCGGAGAGCTGCTCGGGGAGCGGCTCGCCGGCGTGCTCGAACGCGTGGAGGTGGCCGGTCCGGGATTCCTCAACCTGTTCGTGAGTGACGAGTGGCTGCGCTCCGCGCTCGCGGGCATGGTCGCCGCGGAAGATGGCTACGGCGGCGGTGTGGCGTCCGAGGCCGAGCGCGTGCTGGTCGAGTTCGTGAGCGCGAACCCCACCGGGCCGGTCACGGTCGCGAGCGGGCGCCACGCGGCATACGGGGATTCGCTCGCGCGCATCCTCGATTTCGCAGGACACGACGTGGAGCGCGAGTTCTACGTCAATGACTACGGCTCGCAGATGCGCCGCTTGGGCGAGTCGATCAAGGCGCGCGCACGCGGAGAGGAGCCGCCTACGGACGGCTACCACGGCGGCTACGTGACCGAGCTGGCCGAGAAGATCGACGGCGCCGCCGAATCCGACGTGGACGAGCTGGCCACGCAGAGCGCCACGCTGATACTCGAGTCGGTCGAGGCCACGCTCGAGCGCTTCCGCGTGCACTTCGACCGCTTCTTCTCCGAGCGCTCGCTGCACGAGGCCGACAAGCTGCGCGCCGTCCTCACGCTGCTCGAGGAGAAGGAGCTGGCCTACCCGAGCGAGGGCGCGGTGTGGATGCGCACCACCGAGTACGGGGACGACAAGGACCGCGTGCTCATGCGCTCGAACGGCGAGATGACCTACTTCACTGCGGACATCGCCTACCATCGCGACAAGCTCGAACGCGGCTACGACCGTGCGATCGACGTCCTCGGCGCCGACCACCACGGCCACGTGACGCGGATGCTCGCCGCGTGGGATCTCCTCGGCGGCGAGGGGGGCACCTTGGAGCTGCCGATCATGCAGATCGTGAGCCTGATGGAGGGCGGCCAGCGCGTGCAGATGTCAAAGCGCGGGGGCGAGTTCGTGACACTCGACGAGCTGATCGACGACATCGGCGTCGACGCCGCCCGCTTCTTCCTGCTCCAGCGCAGCCACGACACCGCGCTCGATCTCGACCTGTCGCTGGCCCGCGACCGCTCGCAGGACAACCCCGTCTACTACCTGCAGTACGCGCACGCCCGGATCGCATCGATCCTGCGCAAGGCCGGGTCCGAGGCCGTGGACGCCGCCACGGCCGCCGACCTCGCCGGCTCCGCCGAGCATCTGCACGCATCGGCGTGTGCGCTGCTCAAGCGTCTGCTCGAATGGCCCGCCGAGGTGCTCGAGGCCGCCGACCGCCGCGCGCCGCACCGGATCACGGTGTACCTCCATGTGCTGGCGCAGGACTTCACGGCGTTCTACCGCGACGTGAAGGTGGTCGGCGCCGCCGAGGAGGGCGGCGACGAGGCCTTTCGGATAGCGATGTGCGTGGCAACCCGCCGCGTGCTCGCCCGCGGCCTCGACCTCCTCGGCGTCGAGGCGCCGGAGGAGATGCACCGGGACGACGCCGCCTAGAGGTTCTCGATCAGGTTCAGGCCGAGGTCGTTGGCGTAGCCGTTCAGGCGCGTGAGCTCGTTCTGGTAGAGCAGGACGCCCATCACCACGAGGATCAGGCCGGAGACCGCCGTGATCACCGTGTAGTGGTCGCGCAGGATCTTGAAGCCCCTGGACACGTAAGAGAAGGCGAGCGCGCTCAGCAGGAAAGGCACCGCCAGGCCGAGTGAGTAGAAGGCCAGCAGCACGCCGCCCTTGCCGACCGTGTCGCTGGTGCCCGCCGCCGTGAGGATCGCCCCGAGGGTGGGCCCGGTGCACGGCAGCCACGCGACCGCGAACGCGAGCCCGGCGATCACGGGGCCGCCCTTCGCGACCCGCGACATGAGCGCGTCTGGGCGCCACTCGCGGTTGAGCATCGGAACGAACAGGGTGCCGATGAACAGCAGCCCCATCAGCACGAGCAGCACGCCCGAGACGTGGCGGATCGTGTCGCGGTTCTCGCCGAGCGTCTGGCCGATGCCCGAGGCCGCGAGCCCGAGCGCCACGAACATCGCCGTGAAGGAGAGGCAGAAGATGAGCGCCGGGCCGAGGATCTTGAGCTTCGAGCTGCCCTCCTCGAGCTCGACGTAGGACACGCCGGAGATCGCCGAGATGTAGCCCGGCACCAGCGGCAGCACACACGGCGAGACGAACGACAGCACGCCCACGCCGAAGGCGGCGAACACGGTCGGGTCGAGCACTTCGGCGCCGAAGTGCATCAGTCGTAGCGCTCCATGTCACGGTCGAGGCGGTCGCTATCGCCGGGGGAGAGGCCTGGGCCGGCCCCGCCGCCGGCCGCCGCCGGCCGCCGCCGCCGCCAGCGCGTGGCGGAGAAGGCGATCGCGAGCAGCGCGGCCACGAACAGGATGATCGGCACGAGGTAGGCCGAGAGCCCGAAGCCCTCGTCCTCGGGCACCGCGAGCACGTCGGGGCCGAACTCCGCGACGAGCCGGGCCTTCACCTCGTCCTTCGACCGGCACGAGTCCACCTCGCGGCGGATGAGCTCGCGCTGGCGGTTGGCCTGCGGCGCCTCGGTGGCGAGCTGGAGGGTGGTTCCGCACACCGGGCACATCACCTCGTCCTCGATGTCGGCGAGGTTTGTCTTCGGGCACTGCCCGAGCGCAGCGGCCGGGAGCGCGAAGGCGAGCAGGAGCGCCATCGCGAGCGCGCGCCTCACAGCAGCGGCTCGGTTTCGCGGCGCAGCCACGCCTCGTCCACCGGTCCGCGCTTGACGGCGGTGATCTTCCCGGCCTTGTCGACCACGAACGTCTCCGGATATGCGAGCACGCCGAGCTCGCGCTGGGTCGAGCCGTCGGCGTCGCGGAGCATGGGGTAGGTGAGCCCGAACTCCTTCACGAAGTCGCGCGCGTCGGAGGCCACGTCGAGCACGTCGACGCCGAGCACGGTGCCGCCCTTAGCGACGATCTCGCGGTGGAAGCGCTCGAGTGCCGGCGACTCCGTCCGGCACGGCTTGCACCACGAGGCCCAGTAGTTGAGCACCACGACCTTGCCGCGGTAGTCGGCCACCGATCCCTCGCCTCCGCCGACGAGCTTTGGCAGCGACGTCGTGGGCGCGGCCACCGGCCGGCCCTTCGCGATCGCGTCCTCCACACCCTCGTCGGGCTCCTGCGAAGCCACGCCGTAGGCGAGGAGGCCGACGAGCGCGATCGTGGTCGCGAGCACCACCAGGGGGACGGGTCTGAGGAGCTTCCGCACAGCGCTACCGAGTGTAGGTAGAGGACTGGGCGCCGAACCCGCTCTGGAGCCCGGGGCGTCGTCTGCCATGGCCCCGGGGCCTAGAATCCCCCGCCAGCGCGGACGTAGCTCAGTTGGTAGAGCGTTGGCTTCCCAAGCCAAAGGTCGCGGGTTCGACCCCCGTCGTCCGCTTGAGGGATATCCTCATTCGTGTCGTCGGGTGTTGAAGGCTCCTGCATCCTCGAGTGACGATTTCCCTGGGAGCCACGAGGAAGGCCAAATGCCCGAACAAGCAGAGCAGCCCCAGCCCCCCAAGCGCGGTGACGCCCTGTGGCGCCAGCAGCTCGCCGACACCGCAAAGCGCAACGCCGAGGCCAGCAAGAAGGGCAAGGCGGACCGCGAGAAGAAGGACCAGGCCGCGATGGCCCGCCGCGCCGCCAACGAGCGCGAGCAGGACGAGGGCCTCGTATCGAAGTCGAAGTTCAACAAGTAGCTACGCTGCGCCCCGCTCGAGCCTGATGCCGGCTCTCCTGCCCGCGGGCAGGATCTTGCAGTTATTGCGTCCTGCAAGAAATCGTGCAATTTGCAGGACTTTCTCCTGGTAGAACGACGCCTCGCTTGACGCCGAGTCACCCACGCTTCCGGAGTGTGGTGAACGGGGGAACCGAAGCGGCCTCGGCCGCGGGGGCGAATCGCCGTGATTTCACGGTGTAGCGCGCAAGCGCGAGCCCGTCAGCTCACCTCGTAGGCGTCCCGAATCCGCCACACCTTCAACCAGGAGGACGACAAGGCATGCCGAGAGACCTCGCGTCTCACGACATATGGGACGACGCCATCCAGCGCTCACGGGAGCGCCGGGCGGAACGCCGCCGCCAGCAGCGAATCGCGACCGCCCGCCTGCGCCGCCGTGCACTGTTCCTGGGCGCGGCCGCCTCCTGTGTCGCCGCCTTCGCCATCGCGCTTTCGAACATCCTGCGCGGCAACGGCCAGTCCAGCGAGGCGCAGGCCGCCGCGAACCCGGTGGTTGCCTCGAGCACCGTCGGCAGCCGGTCGGGGCAGGAGACCCTTTTCGCCCAGGACGTGACCCGCGTGGTCATGAAGACCGGGCGGGCCGGGGCCGCGGATGTGCGCGAACGCCGCGAGGAGGCGGCACGCCGCCGTGAGCAGCGAGTACTTCGCAAGGCCGAGAAGCTCCGCGCCGTGGCCCACCGCCGCGCCAAGGCCCGCGCCGCGAAGAAGTCGAAGAAGCGTGCGAAGACGACTCTCGTCGCACGCCGGACCACGAAGACCCCCGGCGGGAGTGTCGGCGCCATGCAGTCGAAGCTCGGCCTAGCCTCGGACGGTGTCTTCGGCGCCCGCACCGAGCGCGCCCTGAAGCGCTGGCAGAAGCGCAACGGACTCAATCCCGATGGCGTGGTCGGTCCCCAGACGCGCGTCGAGCTGGGGCTCGGCAAGGGCCGCGTGCTCAAGCGCAAGGGCTCGGGGCGGAAGAAGAGCACGCGCCGCCGCTCGAGCGGCGGCGGGGGCGGCAACACGAGCGGCGTCGTAGGCCGCGTGATCGCCGCGGCAAACCGGATCGCCACGAAGCCCTACAAGTACGGCGGCGGGCACGGCTCATTCCAGGACTCGGGCTACGACTGCTCCGGTTCGGTCTCCTACGCCCTGCGCGGCGGCGGACTGATCGACGCACCGCTTGCGTCGGGCGGGTTCATGTCGTGGGGCGCGCCGGGGCCCGGCAAGCGCATCACGATCTACGCCAACCCCGGCCATATGTACATGGTCATTGACGGTCGCCGGTTCGACACCAGCCTGGGCGAGGACGGCTCCCGCTGGGACAGCGAGCGCCGCTCGACCGCCGGCTACACCGTCCGCCACCCGCCGGGGTATTAGCCGTCGCGCTGGTAGCGCCTTGGGCGCTCGGACGGACATCAGAGTGCATAAGGGTGTGGCT
>JACCYP010000255.1 GCA_013696425.1 Thermoleophilaceae bacterium | reverse complement strand
GCCTTTGCGACCTGCTCCTGGGTGTGTTGGCGCTCGGCCAGCGAGCGGCGGCTCTGGCTTGGGCGCTTCGCTGTGGCGAGTGCCGTGAGGTCGGCGATCGCCGCCCGGGCCGTGCCGAGTGCCACCGCCGCGATCGAGAGCGCGAGCGTGGCGAACGGCGGGAAGGCGTAGAGCGGGGCGGCGTCGCGCGGCGGCTCGCTCACCAGGGAGGCGCTGAACTCCTCGCGCACGAACAGCTCTGAGACGGTCATGTCGTGGCTGCCGGTGGCGCGCAGGCCGGACACGTGCCAGGTGTCGAGCACCTCGACGTCGGCGCGCGGGAAGAGCATCAGCCGCAGGTCGCCGTCGACGATGGCGCCGCCCATCAGCCAGTCGCAGTTCTCGACGTTCGAGCAGAACGGCCAACGCCCGCTGACGGTGTAGCCCCCCTTCGTGCGCTCAGCCTTCCCCATCGGCGCGAACACCCCTCCGACCACGTTTGCCGGCGGCCCGTAGACCTCCTGAGCGACCGCCGGGTCGAGCCAGGCGCCGAGCATCCCCGCCGTGGCGGAGACGGCCACGCACCAGCCTGCGGCGGCATCGCCGGCGGCCAGTTCCTCGATCGTGTCCACCAGCACCTGCGGATGCGCCTCGAGGCCGCCGGCCGCGCTCGGAACGCAGAGCCGGAAGAGCCCGGCCTCCCGCATGCCCGCCACGAGCTCCGGCGCGAGGCGACGCTCGCGCTCGGCACTGGCAGCCGTCGAGGCTGCGAGCGCGGCAAGCTCCCGCGCGGCTTGGACCGGTTCGCTCACGCGCCCATCCTTACATCCGGCCAGAGAGTCGTTAGAGTGGGAGGTAGGACTTCCAACTTCCAACGGAGCCGCACTTGACCGCCACAGAGCAGCCGCCCGCCTCGATCCTACGCCCGCTGGTCGAGGATCTCCATGCCCGACGAGAGACAGCCCGCGCCGGCGGCGGTCCGGAGAAGGTGGCGCGCCAGCACGAGCAGGAGAAGCTCACGGCGCGCGAGCGCCTCGCGCTGCTGATCGACGAGGGCACCTTCACCGAGCTCGGCATCCACGCCCAGCCGCACTTCTCGGCACGCGCTATGGACGGCAAGGAGGCGCCCGCCGACGGCGTGATCACCGGCTACGGCCGCATCGGGGGCCGGATGGTCGCCGTCTGCGCCTACGACTTCACGGTCATGGCCGGGTCGATGGGCATGACCGGCGAGCTCAAGGTCGGGCGCCTGCGTGAGCTCGCGCTCACCAAGCGGATCCCGTTCATCTGGCTGCTCGACTCCGCCGGCGCGCGCATCCAGGAGGCGGTCGGATCGCTGTTCGCGGGCTCGGGCCACCTGTTCCGCGAGGAGGTCGTGATGAGCGGGGTGATCCCGCAGATCGCCGCGCTCATGGGCCCGTGCGCCGCCGGCACCGCCTACATCCCAGGCCTCGCCGACTTCGTGCCGATGGTGAAGGGCCGCGGTTCGATGGCGCTCGCCGGGCCGCACCTCGTGCGCGCCGCCGTGGGCGAGGACGTGACCCAGGAGGAGCTCGGCGGTTCGCGCGTGCACTGCCGCCAGTCGGGCGTCGGCGACCTCGAGGTGAAGTCCGACGAGGAGTGCATCCAGTCGATCAAGGACTACCTCGCGTTCATGCCCCAGAGCTGCGACGAGAAGCCGCCGGTCATCGAGTGCACCGACCCGGTCGACCGCAAGGACGAGGACCTTCTCGACGTGCTCCCGGAATCGAACCGCAAGCCCTACGACATGTACGAGGTGATCGGCCGGATCGTCGACGACGGGAAGTGGTTCGACCTGAAGCCGCAGTTCGCGAAGACGCTCATCACCTGCTTCGCGCACATGGGCGGGCGGCCGGTGGGAATCGTCGCGAACCAGCCCAAGCAGCTCGGCGGCATCCTCGACAACGACTCCGCCGACAAGGCCGCGCGGTTCGTGAACCTCTGCAACGCCTACGCCATCCCGCTGCTGTTCCTGATGGACGTGCCGGGCTTCATGGTGGGCTCGAAGGTCGAGAAGGCCGGCATCATCCGCCACGGCGCGAAGATGCTCCACGCGGTGGCGAACGCCACCGTCCCGAAGATCACGGTGGTCGTCCGCAAGGCCTACGGCGCCGGCTACTACGTGATGTGCGGCAAGGCGTACGAGCCGGACCTGATCGTCGCCTGGCCCTCGGCCGAGATCAGCGTGATGGGGGCCGAGGGAGCGGTCGAGATCATCTTCCGCAAGCAGGTCGAGGCCGCCGATGACCCGGCCGCCAAGAAGGCCGAGCTGATCGAGAACTTCCGCGGCATCATCGACGTCTATCGCGCGGCATCCAACGCGATGATCGACGACGTGATCGATCCCCGCGAGACGCGCCCGACGGTGATCCGGGCGCTCGAGATGGCAGAGAGCAAAAAGGTCGAACGGCCGTGGAAGCGGCAGGGAGTGGTGCCGGTATGAGCTTCGAGGATCCCGTAATCATCACGTGCTCGATCAGCGGCGCGGTCGCGAACCGCGACCAGTGCCCGGCCATCCCCTACACGCCCGAGGAATACGCCGCCGAGGCCGTGCGGATCGTGGACGAGGG
>JACCYP010000245.1 GCA_013696425.1 Thermoleophilaceae bacterium | reverse complement strand
GCCCGCAATCGCGCGGGCGCCCTCGGCGGGATCCTTTTCGGTCATGTCGACCAACTGGACGGCGGCGAGCTTGCGCATCCAGGTGAGCTGGCGGCGGGCGAGCTTGCGGGCGCGGCGCTTCAGGGCGTCGAGATCGCCTTTCAGCAGGTCCTCGTACCCGACCGCCGAGCGCGCCGTGCGCGACGCTCCAGCCGCCTCGGCCCGCTCGACCTTTTCGCGGGCGGCCGCGAAGATCTCCGTCATGCGGGTATCGATCCGCCGGTCCAGCGCGTCGCGCTCCATCGTGAGGCCGAAGAGCACGGTCGGGTGGCGCGTGTCCGCGGTCCACAGCTGGTCTCCCTCCGGCCCCTGCGCGCCCACCTCCGCGAGCTCGAGCAGGCGGGTGATCCTTTTGCGGTCCGCGGGTGCCACGCGCACGCGATCGGTCTCGGCGAGCTCGGCGTGCATGGCATCCGGGCCGCGCCGGCGCATCTCGCGCTCGATCCGCTCGCGCACCTCGGGCGGCACGGGGGGGCGCAGGTCGAGGCCGGTGAGCGCAGCGCGCAGGTAGAGGCCGGTGCCGCCCACCACGATCGGCGTGCGCCCCTGCGCGAGCGCCTCGTCGATCTCCGCGTGCGCGCGCTTCGCATAGGCGCCGGCCGAGTACTCCTCGGTCACCGGCACGTAGCCGATGAGGCGATGCTCGAGCAGTGCCTGCTCCTCGGCGCTCGCGGCGCCGGTGAGGGTCCCCAGGCCCTCGTACACCTGCAGCGCGTCAGCCGAGATCGCGATCGGCCGCTCGAGATGCGGCGCGAGCGCCACCGCGACGGCCGTCTTGCCGACGCCCGTCGGCCCGAAGATCGCTACGACGCGCGGAGGCTGCTCAGGCGACACTGGCGAGCAAGGATTGCTCCCCCATGAGGGTCATGCTCGTGGCGGAGGCGATCTCGACGCGGGCGAAGGTGCCCGGCGTCCCCACGCCGCTGAAGTTCACGGTCTTGTTGTGCCGGATGCGTCCCCTCAGGCGGCCCGGGTCGTTCCGCGAGGGGCCCTCCACCAGCACGTCCATCTCGCGGCCCACGAAGCGCTGCGAGCGCTCCTTCGCCTTCTCCTGCACGAGCGGCACGAGCCGCTCCATCCGCTCGCGCTTCACCGCATGGCCGAGCTGACCGTCGAGCTCGGCGGCCGAGGTGCCGCGGCGCGGGGAGAAGATGAACGTGAACGCGGAGTCGTAGGCCACGGCCTCCACCACCTCGAGGGTCTCCTCGAACTCAGCCTCGGTTTCGCCGGGGAAGCCGACGATCACGTCGGTGGTGAGCGCGACGTCGGGCACCAGGTCACGGATCATCGCCACGCGGTCCATGTAGCGGCCGCGGTCGTAGGTGCGGCGCATGGCCTTCAGGATCCGGCTCGAGCCCGCCTGGAGCGGCAGATGGATGTGCTCGCACACGGCGTCGAGCTCCGCGTGCGCGCGCACCACGTCCTCGCGCATGTCCTTCGGGTGCGGGCTCGTGTAGCGGATGCGCTCGATGCCCTCGACCGCATCCACCAATGCCAGAAGCTCCGCGAAGCTCGTCCTGCGGCCGGCCGGCAGGTCGCGACCGTAGGAGTTCACGTTCTGGCCGAGCAGCGTGACCTCCTTCACGCCGTCCGCGGCCAGCCCGCGCACCTCGTCGAGGAGGTCGGAGGGATCGCGGCTCACCTCGCGCCCGCGCGTGCTCGGCACGATGCAGTAGGCGCACGCGCAGTTGCAGCCGACGCTGATCTGCACCCAACCCTGGAACGGGCGGCCGCGCTTGGTGGGCAGGTGGCCGGTGAAGCCCGCGAACTCGAAGTAGCCCTGGGCAGTGAGCGAGTCGCTCGTGAGGAACTCGGCGAGCTTCGGGTACTGGCCCGGCCCGAAGGCCACGTCCACGAAGGGGAAGCGCTCGAACACCTCGTCCTTGAGCGACTGGGACCAGCAGCCGGCCACGCCCACGACGCGCTCGGGGTTCTCCGACTTGAGGCGTTTGGCCTCCCCCAGGTGCGCGATCAGCTTTGTGTCGGCGCTCTCGCGGATCGAGCACGTGTTGAAGAGGATCAGGTCCGCGCCGTCGCGCTCCGGCGCCTCCGCGTAGCCGAGCGACTCGAGCATCCCCTTCATTCGCTCGGAGTCGTGCTCGTTCATCTGGCACCCGAAGGTGGTGAGGTGAAACGACTTGCTCATTGCCGAGCCAAGCACCCTATAGGGGTCGGTCCTGGGCTAGGTTTGCAAGGCGATGACCATTCCCGCCCGCCTGTCGATCGTGACCCTGGCCGCCCGCGACGTGGATCGGCTGGCCGGCTTCTACGAGCGCCTCGGCTGGCGGGCGCACCGCTACGGCCCGGACACCGCGCGGTTGGAG
>JACCYP010000231.1 GCA_013696425.1 Thermoleophilaceae bacterium | reverse complement strand
GGGGCCCGCCCCTCTTCGACCAGTAACCACCCCGAAGACCCTTGGAAGCCGCTCCCGTAAACGTCACGAAGTCCGCCCCGCTGGCGGCGGTCGGGTCGTTCCTCGGGAAGTACGGCTTGATTCTCGTGCTGCTGGTGATGCCGGTCGCCTTCGGCATCGACGACCTGCGCACCGACGGCAACCTCACCGCCCTCGGCCAGAACCTGGTCGCGGGGCTCTCCAACGGCGCGATCTGGGCGCTCGTCGCCGTCGGCTACACGCTCGTGTACGGCATCATCGAGCTGATCAACTTCGCCCACGGCGACGTGTTCATGATCGGGTCGTTCGTCGCGTTCGGCCTGTACGGGGTCTTCGGCCTGACCGTCGCGACAGGCGCTCTCGGGCTCGCGGTCGGGCTCTTCGCGGTGCTGCTCGTGACGATGTTCGCGACGGGATCGCTGAACGTGCTGATCGAACGGGTCGGGTACAGACCGTTACGCGGGGCGCCGAAGCTGGCGCCGCTCATCACCGCCGTGGGGTTCTCGTTCCTGCTGCAGAACGTCGGCCTGCTGTGGCTCGGCGGCTCCCAGGCGGGCGTCCCGAACCT
This sequence comes from Thermoleophilaceae bacterium, assembly GCA_013696425.1. Classification (GTDB taxonomy): domain Bacteria; phylum Actinomycetota; class Thermoleophilia; order Solirubrobacterales; family Thermoleophilaceae; genus JACCYP01. The sequence continues at coordinate 7,710 of JACCYP010000231.1, read as the reverse complement.
GATCGACCAGGCGAAGGTCGTCTTCACCGTGGCCGGGGTCGACATCACGCGCGGCGACATCCTCGCCCTCGCCGCCACCGCGCCGCTCGTATACCTGGCCACCACCTTCATCCGCAAGTCGCGCCTGGACAAGGCCATGCGCGCCACCGCGCAGGATCCGGAAGCAGCGCGCCTCATGGGCATCAACGTCGACACGACGATCTCGCTCACCTTCCTGCTCGGCGGCGTGCTCGCCGGGGCGGCCGGGCTGATCTACGCCCTTTACCAGACCACCGTCTGGTTCTTCCAGGGCTTCACCGCCGGCCTGATCGCGTTCACCGCGGCCGTGATGGGCGGCATCGGCAACCTCAAGGGAGCGGTGCTCGGCGGCCTCATCATCGGCTGCATCCAGCAGATCTCCGACAATCGAGTCGGCCAGGAATGGACGCCGGTGATCGTGTTCGCCTACCTCATCCTCATCATGGTGTTCAAGCCCTCGGGCCTGCTCGGTGAGGAAACGAGGGAGGCGGGCTGATGGTCTCGATCGTCGAGCTCCCGTTCCCGGTGATAGTCCTCATCTTCGGTGCCCTGCTGCTCGGGCGCTATCTCGCGCGCGAGAACCGCCGCGCCGCGATCGGCTTCACCGTGGCGGTGGTCGTCTGGGCAGCGGCGGTGCCGCTGTTCCTCGACTCCTCGGGCGGGGTGATCGAGGACTGCATCATCGCGCTCGCCTACGTCGTGATGGCGCTCGGCCTCAACATCGTGGTCGGCTACGCCGGCCTGCTCGACCTCGGCTACGTGGCGTTCTTCGCGCTCGGGGCGCTCGTGATGGGTTACCTGGGCTCCGGGTTCGTGTCCAGTGCCGGCGGCGGCGAGGGCATCCACATATTCGTCAGCGAGGCCACCCAGTCGCTGCCCGGCCTGCACGTCAACTTCCTGCTGGTGCTCGTGGTCGCGGTCGTCGTGGCTGCCATCGGCGGCGTGCTGATCGGCCTCCCGACGCTGCGCCTGCGCGGCGACTACATCGCGATCGTGACACTCGCGTTCGGCGAGATCATCGGCCGGCTCGTGCTGAACGGCGACGAGCTCGTGGTCGGCGGCCAGAAGGTCACGAACGGGCGGCAGGGCATAACGCCGATCGACCGCGTCGACCTGCCGGGCCTCGAGCCGTTCAAGTCGCTCGAGCTGAAACCGTGGTACTGGCTTGCGCTCGCCCTGATCCTGCTCGTGCTGTTCGTGAACTCGCGCCTGCGCGACTCGCGCCTGGGGCGCGCGTGGATCGCGATCCGTGAGGACGAGGTGGCGGCCGCGAGCATGGGCATCCCGCTGGTGCGCACGAAGCTCATGGCGTATGCGACCGGGGCCGCCTTTGGCGGCATGTCGGGCGCCCTGCTCGCCTCCTACTACAACACCGTGAACGCCGACCAGTTCAGGTTCGCGTTCTCGATCTTCATCCTCGCGATGGTGATCCTCGGCGGCCTCGGATCGATCTGGGGCGTGGTGATCGGCGCCGTCCTGCTCTCGTTCATCAACTCCTACTTCATCCCGGACGTCTTCAACGAGGTGCCGTCGAAGATCGGCCTCGATTTCGACCTCACGCAGCTCTCGTTCGGCATCTTCGGCTTCCTGTTGGTGATCGTGATGGTGCTCCGGCCGGAGGGGTTGTTACCCGAGCGCAGACGCAAGCTCGAGCTTACCGGGAGCGTCGCCACGGCCGACGAGGACATCTTCGAGGCCCGCGCATGACCGAGCCCGTCCCCGTCGGGGGAGAGCTGCTCTCCGAGCCGCGCGAGACCCGTGTGCTGCCGCGCCGGATCGGCGCCTTCCTCATCGACGTCGCCCAGATCCTGGCGATCACGCTGCTCACGCTGCTGGTCCTGCCGCTCGCCGCGGCGGGCCTCTTGGGCGTAGTCGTGTTCGTGGGCTACTTCGCGGGCTTCGACGGCCTCGCCCAGGGTACGCCCGGCAAGCGGCTGATGACGCTCCGCGTGGTGGGCGAAGAGTGGCAGATGCCGCCGGGTGCCCGCGCGGGTGTAGTGCGGTCGGTGGCGTGGCTCCTGGACGGGATCGCAGCCGGTCTGGTCGCCCTCGTGAGCACGCTGGTGTCGACGGATCGCAAGCGGATCGGCGACCGCATCGCGAAGACGCGGGTGGTGGACTTCGAGGCCGTCCGCCTGCGGCAGGTCGAGCAGCTCCCCGACGACGCACCGGTGCTCGAAGCGCGCGGAGTCTCGAAGGCCTTCGGTGGCCTGATGGCGGTGGATGACGTCGGCTTCACGGTCCCGCAGCGCTCGATCGTCTCCATCATCGGTCCCAACGGCGCGGGGAAGACCACGTTCTTCAACATGTTGACCGGGCTCTACAAGCCCACCGCGGGCCGGATCGTCTTCGCCGGCCAGGACGTGACGGCGTCGCGCCCGGACATCATCACCTCCCTGGGCGTGGCGCGCACGTTCCAGAACATCCGCCTGTTCGGGACGATGAGCGCCGTCGAGAACGTGATGGTCGGCGAGCACTCGCGCATGCGCGCGGGCGTGTTCGGCTCGATCCTGCGTACGCCGGCGGTGCGCCGGGAGGAGAAGTCCGCCGAGGAGAAGGCGCGTTCCACCCTCGCCTACGTCGGGCTCGCCGAGGAGAACTTCGACCAGATCGCGGCGAACCTCTCCTACGGCGACCAGCGCCGGGTGGAGATCGCCCGCGCGCTCGCCTCGGACCCGAAGCTGCTCCTGCTCGACGAGCCGACGGCCGGCATGAACACCCAGGAGTCGGCGCGGCTGACCGAGTTCATGCAGCGCCTGCGCGATGACCGCGGGCTCTCGATCCTGCTGATCGAGCACGACATGAAGGTCGTGATGGGGGTCTCCGAGCGCGTGAGCGTGCTCGACCACGGCGAGATGATCGCCGAGGGCGAGCCGCGCCAGGTGCGCGAGGACCCGCGCGTGATCGAGGCTTACCTCGGCAAGCAGTCCGAGAACGACGACGGGGGGGCCGCCTGATGGCGATGCTCGAGGTCTCCGACATCCACACCTTTTACGGCAACATCGAGGCGCTGAAGGGAATCTCGCTGGAGGTCGAGGAGGGCGAGGTGGTCACGCTGATCGGCTCAAACGGCGCCGGGAAGTCGACCACCCTGCGCTCGATCTCGGGCCTGTCCCCGCCGCGCGAGGGCTCGATCCGCTTCAAGGGCCAGGAGATCGGCGAGACGCCGCCCCAGGACATCGTGCGGCTCGGGATCTCCCAGTCCCCGGAGGGGCGCAAGTGCTTCCAGCGGATGACCGTGCGCGAGAACCTCGACCTCGGCGCCTACATGCGCAAGGACGACTACGAGAACGACATGACGCGCGTCTTCGACCTCTTTCCGCGGCTCAAGGAGCGCGAGAAGCAGAAGGCCGGGACGATGTCGGGAGGCGAGCAGCAGATGCTCGCGATCGGCCGCGCGCTGATGGCCCAGCCCGAGCTGCTGCTCCTCGACGAGCCCTCGATGGGGCTCGCACCGATCCTGGTCGAGCGCATCTACGAGACGGTGGCCGAGATCAACAAGCAGGGCACCACGATCCTGCTCGTGGAGCAGAACGCCAACTACGCTCTGGAGGTGTCCTCGCGCGGCTACGTACTGGAGACGGGTGCCGTCGCGCTCACCGACGCCTCGTCCAAGCTGCGCGAGAACCCCGACGTCCAGGCCGCCTACCTGGGTGGTGGCTGATGACCCTCGTCTTCGCACTGCTAGGCGCAAAGGCGCTCTACCTGATGTACCTCTGGCTGGGGTCGTGCGTGATCGCGTCCTACCTGTCGGATCGCAAGGGCTATGGAGAGAAGCCGGGCCTCGCGACCGGGATGCTGCTCTCCTTCATCGCGATCCCGATCTGGCTGCTGTGGCCGGCCCGCGCCGAGTCGCGGTGGAAGATCCAGGGGATGATCCCGCGCCGCGGGAACACGAAGACCGTGGCCGAAGCCCGCGCCGAACACACGGAGTAGCGCGTGCGCGTGGTGCTCGCGCTCGTCGCGATCGCCCTGATCGCGGTGGGCCTCCTGGCCGCCGTGCCGGCGACTGGAATGTGAAGCTCACCACGCTCGACGCCTCTGTCCGGCTCGATGGGCGCTGGAACGCCCGCCGAGTGGTCTTCAACGCGCGCAGGGCCGCCGAGGACCCGCGCGATGGCATATGTGGGCGAGTTCAACTCGGGGGCGGCGGAGATCGCGATCCCGATCCTCGACCGGGCCGGGCTCGGCATGGTCAGCCCCAGCGCCACCGCCGACGCCCTCACCGCGATCCCGGCGGACAACTTCGTCCGGCTCGCGCCGACCGACGAGGCCGAGGGCCGCATGCTGCGGCGGCTGACGCGCGAGGAGGGCTGCTGCCGCAAGGTCCGGGTGCAGACCACGCCGGGCGATTACTCAGAGGCGGTGACGAAGGGCTTCGGCGCGGTGGGTCCCGCGGGCGAGGATCCCGACTGCGTCGTGTTCACCGGCGTCGCGACCGGAGCGGCCGCGCGCGAGCTCGCCGGCCTGGCGCGCTCCCTTCCCGACGCGAAGCTGTTCGCCGGGCAGGGCGCGAACGACCCGGCGTTCCTCGACCGCGAGGGCCGCGAGAAGCAGCGCTGGGTCGGGAGCTTCGACCCAGACGCAGCGCTCGCGGCGGCGCGCGGCACCTAGACGATCAGAGGCTCGCGAGCGGCACGCCGATGATGTCGAGGCGCCGGGTGAGGCCTCCGAGCGCGAACTCGCGCAGGGCGTCCTGCGTGACGCCGAGCACCTCGCCGCCGCCGTCCCCGCCCGCGCCGGGGGGTTCGAGCGAGTCGGCCACCGACGGCAGGAGGTCGCGGAGGGTCGCGCGCACCGCGTCGGCCATCTCGGGCCGCTCGTCCACGGTCTGGCGGAGGAACCACACGCCGTAGCCGATATGACGGGTCTCGTCGTCGTGGATCAGGGAGTAGCCCTCGACGAAGCCCGGCAGCAGGTCCTCGCGCTTCAGGTACTCGGTGATGAAGTGGAAGGAGGTGAGCCCGAGCGTGCTCTCGAGCACCAGGTGGTAGAGGGTGATGAAGCGGACCTTCGCGGCGAGGTCTGCGGGTGCCGCCACGAGCTGCTCGTGGGCCTCGACGAGTGCGACGTCGAAGATGTGCTCGAAGGCGGGGGAGACCTGAGTGCGGGCACGGCCGACGTGCTCTCCGATCGCGCTCGGATCCGCCACCACCTCGTCCTGGAAGCGGGCGTAGAACTGCATGTGCCGCGCCTCGTCGACCTGCTGGGTCGCGAGGAAGGTCGCCTCCTCCTCGGAGCCGTGGGCGCCGACGAGGCCGGAGAACTTCGTGGTGATCCGCTCCTCGGCCACCATCAGCGACGCCAGTGCGAACAGCACCACCTCGCGCTCCTCGATACCCGCGGCCCATTGCTCGCGGTCGCGGGAGAGGTCGATCGTGAACGGGTTCCACTGCGAGTCCTCCCATCGCCGGTAGAGCGTCTGGGGATCGTTCAGCTGGAGTTCGGCCACCTCAGCGCGCCTCGACGAGCTTCACGGCGAGCTCGTCCGGCAGGCCCGCTGCGCGCATCCGTTCCGCCACACCCCCCGCAGCGTATTCCACGCGTCGGTGCTCGACCTCGACCGAGCCGTTCACGTCGGAGAGCATTGCGTACCCGGCGCACGGATCACCGTCCTTCGGCTTCCCGACCGAGCCGCAGTTCACGAACAGCACCCCGCCGTACTCGTGCACCCACGGCAGGTGGGTGTGGCCGAACACGAGCACATCGCAGTCCGAGCCGGCGGCGATCCGCTCGAACGTCCGTGCGGGCTTGTCCTCGAACAGGTACTCGTTCACCTTGCGCGGAGATCCGTGCACCAGGCGCACGCGCCTGCCGCCGAGCTCGAAGCGAAGGTCGAAGGGCAGCTCGCGCATGAAGACCTTGGCGCTCGGGCTGGTGTTGGCGAGCGTCCAGTCGACCGAGAGCTGGCCGATCTCGCGATCGAGCTGGTCGGGATAGGCGCAGCCGCAGTCCTCGAGGTTGCGGCCGATCGCGTAGTCGTAGTTGCCGTAGATGGTCGGGATCCCCCATTCCTCGACCAGCCGGCAGACCTCGTTGGGGTCGGGCCCGTAGCCGACGAGGTCGCCGCCGCAGTAGGTCTGCTCGATGCCCTGGTCCCGTATGTCGGCGAGGCACGCCTCGAGTGCGGGGAGGTTGGCGTGGATGTCGGTGATGACGGCGACGGTCATGGTGTGCCGGGGTCTCCCTCGCCCCGGATCGCCTGGTAGGCGAACGCACCGAGCGCGGCGCCCGCGAACGGCCCGGCGAGGTAGAGCCAGAAGTCCTGCCATTCCCAGGCCGCGAGCGCCGGGCCGAGCGACCGTGCGGGGTTCATCGAGGCCCCCGTGACCGGACCGCCGAAGAGAGCGTCGAGCCCGACGGCACCGCCGATCGCGATCGCGGCCGCCGCGCCCACGGCGCGGGTGTCGGTGGCCACGGCGATGATCACGAACATCAGGATCGCGGTGAGGATCAGCTCGTACACGAGCGCGCTGCCCACCCCGACAGAGGGCACCGTCGCCCCGAGCTCCGCGGGCTGGTCGGGCCAGACGGCGAGCAGGACGAGCGCACCGAGAATCGCGCCGATCACCTGTGCCACGACGTAGGCAACGGCGTCGCGCGGCGGGAAGTGGCGGGTGAGCGTGAACGCGAGCGTCACGGCCGGGTTGATGTGGGCGCCGGAGATGTGTCCGGTGGCGTAGATCATCGCCATGATCACCAGGCCGAACACGAGGCTGACGCCGACCGCGCCGAGAGCCCCGTTGTACTCCGCGTTGGCCACCACCGCCCCGCAGCCCGCGAATACGAGCGCGAAGGCGGCGAGACCCTCGGCGGCCGCCCGGCGGGCCAGCGGCACTCCCGAGTTCATCCGGCCGTTGCCACCGCGTCGCAGTGCTCGGCCCGCAGGCACTCGCGGGTCCGCTTGTGGGCGATCGACATGACGAAGGAGCGAACCGGCGCAGCCTGGTAGTCGCCGAGAATCGCGTCCGCGCATGCGCGGATCTCCTCGGGAGTGCGCACGCCCTCGAACTCCTTGGTCAGGTCGGGCAGTAGCCGCGTCAGCCGGAGCTGGTGCGCGGTGCGGTCGCTGCGGATCGCGTCGAGCTTCGTCTCGACGAGGTCGCGTATGCGTGCGTCGATCGCGTCGCGGATGGTGCGCACCTCCTCGATCGAGAGGTGAGCCGGATCGGGTATGTCCCAGTCCTCGACCGTCGTCGGCACGTAGGGGCAGGCGTCTCCGCAGCCCATCGTGATCGCCCAGTCGGCGTGCAGCTGCATCTCGACGGTGAGCTTCCGCGGGCGGCGGTCCGAGAGATCGAAGCCCATTTCGCCCATTACCTGCACCACGTTGGGCCACACCTGGGCGGCGGGGGTGGAGCCGGCCGACTCGGCGCGGACATCGTCGGGGGCGTGTGTCTCGAACAACGCCTGGGCCATCTGGGACCGGCCGGCGTTGTGGTTGCAGACGAACAGGACGTACTTCATGAGAACCCCTCGGTCTCGACAGCGCGGACGCGCATCATCCTATGCATTGACGAATGTCACTTCAATCGATATACATAGATTGATGGCGATCGATTTGGAGCTTGCTCCCAAGCAGAAGAACGCACCCGGAGAGCGGTGCTGCGATCCCGTCGTCTATCCCGACGTGGAGCGTGCGCAGGCCGAGCGGATGGCGGGCATCGCCAAGGCGCTCGGCGATCCGATCCG